>NZ_KQ557119.1:0-67297 GCF_001443665.1 endosymbiont of Ridgeia piscesae
CTCCACTACATCTTTCCTTTTCTGATCACGCTGTTCTTTTATCGTAGCCATGGAAAGCAGTATACACTGCCAATACTTTCGGAACGATTAATATCTGGGTTTCACCGGCATCACCACCCATCATTGTTCCGGTCAGGGTGAGAAACATGCCTGCCCGGCCATAACCATGTCCAAGCTCCCGGGACAAGACAAACTCAGGCTCATCCCGTTTTTTGTATTTAACGGATATGACCAGGTTGCTGTCGTCACTATTATCTGACGTATCCTTTTGCTGTTGCTCGGGCTGTTTGATTTCGTGAGACGACTCAGCTGCTGCCGGTTTATCAAAAGAACTGATAAACCGGGCGCAATCCCCGATAAACCCAGACGGGAATTCAACACCCTTGTCGCCGGTCTGGCCGTCATGCGTAGGACGTTTATAGATGCAGGTCTTGTCTTGATCACAGCTGAGCCCTTTGATCTGTTCCCCATAATCGAACGCCCAAGAGGACGAAGAGAGGATTAGGGACAAGGATGCGATAAATGTGGTTGGTCTCATCTTCAGCCTTCCTGCTGGGATATCTCTGCTGGAGGCGTTCCCTCAGCCTGATCCGCCATTTTAGGTACAATTGACCGCAAAGCTAAGAGCTGGATCAGTGGTATTCCGTGTCAATCATCCCACTTTAACCCGCCCCGCGACTTGCAGGCCCGCGCGCCCAGCCAGTCCGCTCAGGTGACTTTGAGCTGTAGCAGCTCTTCACCATCCTCATCGGAAAGATGCACCGCGCAGGCGATACAGGGATCGAAGCTATGGATGGTGCGCAGGATCTCCACCGGCTGTTTGGCATCGGCTAGTTGATGGTTATCCTGTAGCGCCGCCTCATAGGCACCAGCCTGACCTTGCGCATCCCGCGGTCCGGCATTCCAGGTGCTGGGAACCACCGCCTGGTAGTTGCTGATCTTGCCATTTTCGATCACCACCCAGTGGCCGAGGGCACCACGCGGCGCCTCCATGAAACCAACCCCCTTACACTGGTTTGGCCAGGTGGAGGGATCCCACAGAGCCTCGTTAAAAGTTTTGGTATCACCAGCCTTGATGTTGGCGATCAGCTGGTCGTACCAGCCCTGCATGGCATCGGCCAGTATCTTGGTCTCCAGGGTCCGGGCAGCGGTGCGACCAAGGGTGGAGAAGAGCGCACGCACCGGCAGGTCCAGGGTCTTCAGGGTCATATTGACCAACTTTTGAGTCTGCTCGTGGCCCTTGGCATAGAGCATAAGCACCCGCGCCAGCGGCCCCACCTCCATCGGTTTGCCCTTCCAACGCGGCGCTTTCATCCAGGAGTAGGCCTGCTCCACATCGAGTTGTTTGTAGGGCGGCTTGGGGCCTGTGTAGTTGAGGTTAGTCTCGCCGTCGTAGGGGTGCTTGGGCTGCTCCTTGCCATCGCTGTAGTCGTACCAGGAGTGAGCCACAAACTCCTGGATCTCATCTGGATTGTTCATGTCGAGCGGATGCACGGTGGAGATATCCCGATCGAGGATCACCCCGGCGGGGAAGAAGTAGCTGTCGGGATCATCCATGCTGGTGCCCGGCAGATCGCCGTAGCAGAGAAAGTTGCCAAGGCCCTCACCACGCTCGCCCCACTCCTTGTAGAAGCCGGCGATAGCCAGAGTGTCGGGCAGATAGACTTGATCAACGAAGCTGCGCATCTTATCGATCACATTCTGCACCTGGGCCAGCTTCTTCATGTTGATGGCTGAATCGGAGTTGAGATCGATGGGGGAAGCGGTGCCACCAACCAGGAAGTTGGGGTGCGGATTCTTGCCACCGAAGATGGTGTGCAGTTGTACCACGTCACGCTGCCAGGAGAGCGCCTCCAGATAGTGAGCCACCGCCATCAGATTGGCCTCCGGCGGCAGCTTGTAGGCAGAGTGGCCCCAGTAGGCCTTGGCGAAGATGCCGAGTTGGCCGGCTTCGACAAACCCCTTCAGCTTCTTCCGCATATCTGAGAAGTAGCCGGGGGATGCCTTCGGCCAGTTGCTCAACGACTGCGCCAGCTCCGAGGTCTTCGCCGGGTCAGCAGAGAGCGCGGAGACCACGTCCACCCAGTCGAGCGCATGTAGGTGGTAGAAGTGCATCACATGATCGTGGATGTATTGGGCGCCGATCATCAGATTACGGATCAACTGGGCGTTGGGCGGGATCGGGTAGTTCAGTGCATTCTCCACCGCACGTACCGAGGCGATGCCATGCACCAGGGTGCAGACACCGCAGATGCGCTGTGCATAGGCCCAGGCGTCGCGCGGATCACGCCCACGCAGGATCAACTCGATGCCGCGCACCATGGTGCCGGAGGAGTAGGCGCTGGCGATCTGATCGCCTTCCATCTGCGCCTCGATACGCAGGTGACCCTCGATGCGGGTTATGGGATCAACGACGATTCTTTCAGCCATTTTTTTCATCTCCTGCTGGTGCGGTTTCCACGCACAGTTCAGACTATCGCCTGACCTACTTATCCTCGACCAGGTGATCCGCCAGCATCTCAGTCAGACCGACCACCGGCAGTTCCATGTTGTACTCCTCGATACCATCTTCCAGCATCAGGCGGCAGTTGGCGCAGGCGGTAACCAGCCGATCCACCTGCAGCTCATCGAGCTGGCTCTTCTTTCTCTGAAACACTTTGAGACGCAAGGCATCCGCCCGCTCATTGGCGCTGACACCGCCGCCACCGCCGCAACACCAGTTCATCTCTCGGTTATCATGCATCTCGACGAAGTTGGCGGCGACCTGATTGAGCAGGTTGCGCGGCTGCTCCAGCACCCCCCCTTTTCGCACGATCTGACAAGGGTCATGGAAGGTCATACGCGCTGACTCCATCCCTTCAGTTTTCAGCCGACCACTGGCACGCAATTCATCCAACAGTTCAAGGATATGCGCCACCTTGAAGGGATAGGAGCGGCCGATCAGATTGGGTCCCTCCCAGCGGATCGCGGTGTAGGCGTGGCCACACTCGGGGCTGATCACATATTTCACTTTGAGCTTCTCAGCACCGGCTACGACCCGGGAGACTAGTTCCCGGGCGATGTCGCTGGAACCGATCTGGATACCAGAGTTGGTCGCCTCGAAGGCCTCGGAGCAGAGGGTCCAGCTCAGATCCGCCTGCTTGAAGATCTTCGCCAGTGCCTCGATATACTCAGGGAAGTTCATGATCTCCATGGAGGAGAGCAGCGCCATGTAGTCGGCCCCCTCCACATCCACCGGGATGCTCAGACCGGTATCGGCTTCGATATGGCGAATCTGTGCCGCCAGCGCCGGAAACTTCACCCCCATCGGGCTACCGACCTTCACCGCGCGGGTGCTGGCATCTCTCATCCCCTCCGGGGCGTTGCCGGAGGCGACAAAACCCTCGCGGGCGCGGCGGATCATGTAGGCGATGTCGTTGCCAACCGGGCAAACCATGGAACAGCGCCCGCAGAGTGTGCAACTGTCGTAGATCAGCGGCTCCCACGCCTCGAGCATTGCATCGTCCACTTTTTTACCAAGGCCGATGGTGCTCTTGATGCGCCCCCAGAGCGTGAACTCCTGCTCCCAGATGAGGCGGAATGGCTCCAGCTTGTGGATAGGCGTATAGCGCGGATCACCTGTCTCGGTGTAGAAGAGGCAGGCATCAGCACACATACCGCAACTGACGCAGCTGCTGAAGAAGACTGCAGTCGGTGCGTCCATCTGCTCACGAAAGGCGTTGAGCCCCCGTTCTAGGGTTGCCTTGCTCATGACTTCACCCCCCTGCGGCCGGCCATGGCGCCGTTGTACCAACGGGCAAACAGGATGGTGAATACGTGCATCAGCTTGGTAAAGGGAAACACCACCATCAGCAGCTCCACACTCAGAATGTGCAGCCCCAGCACCAACGGGTAGGGATCAATCAACCGGTGGAAGGCCAAGTAGCCAGTCAGCATCGGCAGAAAGGTCAACAGCCAGATCAGATAATCCTCGGTATCACTGAGAAAACGTTTTACCGGGTGGGTCAGACGATCCACCAACATCGCCATCAGTGTCACGATGGTGATGACCGCCACTGCATCAACCAGATGATTTGGCAGGCCGGGCCACTTCAAGCCAAACGCACTCTTGATCAGCTCAATGTGGGGGACAAAAAAAAGCAGGCAGATGAGGAACCCGATATGCCAGGCATAACCACCGATCACCGTGAAAGGGGAACGTCTGAAACTGCCAGGATCCGGTAGGGAGCGGCTGAAAACCGTGCGCATGCCCGGACCAAACTCACTGCCACGCGGTTCGGCAAAGTCCGGTTTTCTTCCAAGGAGAAAGATCTCCAAAAAGCGCACCACCACACCGATGACAAACACCGCCAGAGCCAGATCAAATCCCGGCCCCTTAACCCATAGAAGAAAATCGATCTGAGTGCTCATGACGATTTTTCCAGATCATCCACGCTGACTGTTTCATGTTTCGCCACTGCCTGGGCCTGCTGACTCCGATTGAGCGCGCCCGCGACCGCACCGACTGCAAGGCCGGCGGCCACCGAGTAGGCGGCATTTCTGGCGATATCGCTGTCGGGAATGGAAAGTGCCTTATAGAAGCCTCCGCCATCCCAGAAATCGGGTTCGGAGCAGCCCAGACAGCCGTGTCCCGACTCCACCGGCCAGCTGGTGCCCTGATTCCACTTGGCAGTGGCGCAGGCGTTATAGGTGCTCGGACCCTTGCAGCCGAGGCGGTAGAGGCACCAGCCCTTGCGTGCGCCTTCGTCGTCAAAGGTTTCGGCAAACAATCCCTTGTCGTAGAAGGGCCGACGGTAGCAACGGTCGTGGATGCTCTTACCATAGAAGACCTTGGGGCGTCCCAGCTCATCCAACTCCGGGATCGAGCCGAAGGTCAGAAAGTGCGCCAGCACACCGGTGATCACCACCGGAATCGGCGGACAGCCTGAAACGTTGATCACCGGTTTGTCCTTGACGATCTCAGAGACCGCCACCGCTCCGGTCGGGTTGGGATTGGCATGCGGCAGACCGCCAAAGGCGGCACAGCTGCCCACGGCTATCACAGCGGCGGCACCGGCCACCGTCTCCTGCAACATATCGAGATTGCTGATACCGGCGATGGTGGAGTAACCAGGGTTCTTTAGCGGAATCGAGCCATCGACGACTACCAGGTATTTACCGGCATTCTCGTGCATCGCCGCTTCGCGGGCCGCCTCCGCGGCATCACCGGCCGCGGCCTGTAGTGTGTGATGGTAGTCGAGGGAGATATGGTCAAAGATGAGGTTTTCCAGGGTGGGTGCGTGGCTGCGGGTGAGGGACTCGGTACAGCCGGTGCACTCCTGAAAGGAGAGCCAGATTACCGATGGGCGTCTGGCCTTCTCCAGGGCCGCAGCAACCGCCGGCACCATCGAGGGCGGCAACGCCATCATCGAGGCTGTAGCAGTGCAAAACTTCAGAAAACCCCGCCGCGACACCCCTCTGAGCCGCAGGCTTTCGCCCAGTGTTTTTATTTCAGCCATCACACTCGCCCCTCTGTCACGCCTTCTGCCCCTCCTCCTCGGCCGGAGCAGACAGCTGTTCGCTTAATCGGATTAGGGAATCGGAAATATCCATCGCCTGGGACTTGAGGATCTCGGGGATGGTGGTGATCTCGACCTGCAGGGCGATAACTTCACCCGAGGCGTTTTTGTGCTCGACGACCCAGACCCCGACAAAGCTGCTCTCGTAGATGGCGCTGCTACCCAAGCTGTCGAGACTGGCCTCAACCTCCCCTTTTCCAAGGGTATCCAGCAGCCGCTGCTGGTCACCGGGGGCGAAGGGGATCGATCTCAGATCGATAGTGGTGGATCTGCCCTGTCGCTGCAATTCGTTGAGGGCATGGAGAATTTCATGCAGCAAGGGAACCACGTTGCCATGACTTTCCGGCAACACTCCAGGTGATTCAACTCGAACGTCGATGCCCCCTAACTGCGCCACGGTACACTCCTAAAGCGACCTTGCAACCTAAGCATATCTCCAGAACAAACCCTTCATACTGACGCAGATCAGGAATTGATTAACTTCTAATCTGCCCCTCGAGTATGCCTAATACCCTTGCCAGTGACGGGGAATTCCCATCTGCTGAGTATAGTCAGAATCCGCTCAATTGCGGGTTCAACTGCGGCCTCAACCGGTGGACTCAGCCGCTCCCCCCACTCCATTGAGGCCGGCTCTATACCCACCAGGCAGCACTGCTCTGGCAATTGCTCTGAGAGCCGCGAGATATCGAGCAGATCTCCTAGGCTCACCTCATGCACACTTTGGCGGTTGCCACTGAGATAACGATCCATCTCCAGCCCACAAAAGACGCCAATTTCACCGGGCTCGGCCTGCATACGGGCAGCATCCACCACCACCAGGCCATCAGCCCTGGCGATCGGCTCCGCCAGGGTGAAGCTGAGCGTCCCCCCATCCAGACACTCCAGCCCGGCCTGTTCACCGAGCTGCCGGCGCAGCCGCTCCACCAGTTGCACCCCCACCCCCTCATCGCTGAACAGCAGATTGCCGATCCCCAGGATCAAAACGTTTTCGATTGACATGCATGGACTCCTGGCGAGAATGGGATTGAACCGCTACGCGGCCTGGCCGCCATAAATCTATCGCAGGAGCGAACCATCCGCCATGTGCCTCGGTATCCCCATGCAGATCAAATTAATCGACGGCTTCACCGCCCGCTGTGAAGCCAAAGGTATCGAGCGCGATGTCAGCCTCTTCATGCTGCAACACGAGACCCTGCAGCCCGACGACTTTGTTGTGGTCCACGTCGGCTACGCAATTCAGAAAGTAACGCCCCAAGAGGCCCGCTCCGCCTGGGAGATCTATGACGAGATGTTGAGAAAACTCGATCAGGATGCATGAACTTGCAGTCTGCCAGGCACTGATGCGGCAGGTCGATGAGATAGCGACCCGTGAAGCTGCCGAGCGTGTTACCCGAATCATCCTGCAGATCGGCCCCCTCTCCGGGGTGGTGCCTGAACTGCTGCAACAGGCTTTCACCATCGCCCGCACCGGCACTGTCGCAGAGACGGCAGAACTGGTAACACAGACTCAACCGGTCAGGGTCCGCTGCACTATCTGCGGTGCTGAGAGCGATGCCACCCCCAACCGACTTTTATGTGGCGTATGCGGCGACTATCGGACACAATTGAGCGGCGGTGATGAGCTACTGCTGGCGAGCCTGGAGCTCGAGCGGGCCGACAGCAAATAAGATTCGTCTCCGCTGGCTGGACAATGATTGGAGCGGACTGGAACAACCCGAACTTAAGGACAGGATGAGATAACCATGTGCGATACCTGTGGCTGCAATGTAACTGAGAGCAACCGTCACCTGATCGAAGAGGATGGCAAACACGCCCACACCCAGGACGGCAGCAATGCGGTTGAGGTGCTGGAAAACCTGCTCAGCGAAAACGATCGCCAAGCAGCCCACAACCGTCACCACTTCGACAGCCACGGCGTACTCACTATCAATCTGATGTCCTCCCCCGGCAGTGGCAAGACCAGCCTACTCGAGGCCACCGTGCAGGCCCTGGGTGGTGAGTATCGTATCGGTGTTATCGAGGGCGACCTGGAGACCGAAAACGATGCCGAGCGGCTGCGTAGGCTTGGTATCGAAGCGGTACAGATCACCACTGGCACTGCTTGTCATCTGGACGCCCACATGGTCCACAATGCCCTGCACGATCTGAACCTGAGCCGCTTCGACATCCTCTTCATCGAAAACGTCGGCAACCTAGTATGTCCCGCTAGTTTTGACCTGGGCCAACACCTCAATGTAGCGCTGCTCTCAGTCACCGAGGGCGACGACAAACCGGCCAAATACCCGGTGCTGTTCCGTGCCGCCGATAACATCGTGATCAGCAAGGCCGATCTGCTGCGCTACCTGGACGACTTCAGCCCGGAGCGCGCCGAAACCGCGATCCGCAACCTGGCCACAGAGGTCCCCATCATCACCCTCTCGGCCAAGAGCGGCTCCGGACTCGACGAGTGGCTCGACTGGCTCCACAGCGAGGCTAACAAACAGCTGGAACGGGTGGTATTGGGCGAGACCCTGACACCAAAGATCCAACTGGAAGGGGCGAAATTACACTCCCACAGCTGATTCATCACGCCAACTGGAGGGTGCAAAGCCCTGCAGTCGGCAATCCTTACACCACCATGCCCATCACTGCCAAACAGTGGCTCGAACAGATCCACACCCTGCCCCTGCCGAAGCGGGTGCGTATCATGAACGTCTGCGGCGGCCATGAGCGCTCCATCACCCAGGCCGGGCTGCGCGCTGCGCTGCCGAAAAAAATCGAACTGATCCCCGGCCCCGGCTGCCCGGTCTGCGTCTGTCCCGAAGAGGATGTCTACCAGGCAATCCAGCTGGCACTCAACGAATCGGTCATCCTGGTGGCGTTTGGCGACATGCTGCGGGTACCGGTGAATGTGCCGAAGGATCAACCCCGTTCGCTGGATCAGGCCCACGCCGCCGGCGCTGACATCCGTCCCATCGCCTCGCCGATGGAGGCACTGCAGATTGCCCAGGCTAATCCCGATCGTCAGGTGGTCTTTTTTGCCGCCGGCTTCGAGACCACCACCGCACCGGTGGCCTCGCTGCTGGTAGAGGGCATCCCGAAGAATCTGTCGATCCTGCTCTCCGGCCGCCTCACCTGGCCGGCGGTGGCGATGCTGCTCGACTCTGGCACCCCCGGTTTCGATGCCCTGGTCGCCCCAGGGCATGTCGCCACCGTGATGGGGCCGGAGGAGTGGCAGTTTGTGGTGGATAAACACCACATCTCCACCGCCGTAGCGGGCTTCACCCCGGAGAGCCTGCTGGCAGCGACCTATTCCGTGCTGCGCCAGTTGATCGATGGCAAACAGTTTCTCGACAACTGCTATCCGGAACTGGTTCGGCCCGGCGGTAATCCCAGCGCCAAACAGCATCTCAATGCATCAATGCAGGTGGTGGATGCCAACTGGCGTGGCATCGGAACCATCCTTGCCTCAGGCTTCAAACTGCGCGAGGCTTTTGCCGAAGCGGATGCCCGGTTGCGTTTCCCCGAGTATGAAGAACCTGCGCGCCGACGTGCCGGTGAGATGCCGCCGGGTTGCGACTGCGCCCAGGTGGTGCTTGGGAGAAAATACCCCAATCAGTGCCGCCTCTACGGCAGCGCCTGCACCCCGCGCAACCCGGTCGGCCCCTGCATGGTCTCCGACGAGGGTGCCTGCCGCATCTGGTGGAGTGGCGGGATGCGCTCGGTCCAGGCTTGATACCCCTCTCTTCCTCAGCCGCCACGTAAAGTCCTGTAATTCGTAGGAGCGTCCGCTTACGGACTCAATTCCTTCGATATAGGCACATGGGACAAAGCCAGAAACACGATCTCTTCCACCTCAGGTTCCGGTTTTCCCAAATTGAATTAGCCACCCCGGCCAGTGTCTATACTCTGGAGTAACAGAGTAGATTGCTTGGTTATTTACCATGAGAGAGTTGGGACAATGGCTTGCGAGGAAGATTTCCGAGTGGCTGGTTAAAGAAGGCCCGCCGCCTAACTCTCCACTGTGTGACTTCAACCGCCTCTGCTATGAGCTGCGTCCCGGCGATATCCTGCTGCTCGAGGGACGCAGCCGGGTCAGCGAGGTGATCAAGATCATCACCCAGAGTTCCTGGACTCACTCTGCACTCTATATTGGCCGCCTCTACGACATCGCCGACCCAAAACTGCGCAAGCGGGTCAAGGATGCCTACCAAGGTGATCCCAACCAGCAGCTGATCATCGAGGCCCTATTGGGCGAGGGCACCATCGTCGCCCCCATCTCGAAATACCGCATGGAGCATCTGCGCATCTGCCGCCCCAGCGGCCTCGAACCGAGCGATGCACAGCGGATCATCGCCTATGTGATCAAACACCTCGGCAGCGGTTACGATGTACGTCAACTGCTCGACCTGGCCCGCTTCCTCTTTCCCTGGACCGTCCTGCCCAGGCGCTGGCGCTGGCGCTGGCGCTCCAGTCTGTTTGAACATAACGTGGGCGGCCCAACTCGCACCGTCTGCTCCTGTCTGCTCGCCGAAGCCTACAACCTGGTCAACTTCCCGATCCTGCCCTTCATCGACCGGGGAGACGATGGCAGCATCCGCTTTTTCAAGCGCAACCCACGCCTCTTCACCCCCAAGGATTTCGACTACTCCCCCTACTTCGACATCATCAAGTACCCCTTCCTCGGACTGGATGATCTGGGTGTCTATCGCCGTCTGCCCTGGTGCGATGACAGGGTGCTCTACAATGATAACGAGATCGAGTTTTCCAACCAGGCCCGCGAGCACTGTGATCCCTGCACCCCCAAACTGAGGCTTGCCGAGATGCATCCAGATGAGCGGGACGGAACAGATCCTGAGCGGACAGGCGGAGATGAAGATCAGCCTGAGCGATCATCCCCGCTGCGGGAGGTTAAGTCATGAGTGGCGTTGGAATCATCCTGATCGGGGTCATCCTATGGGGACTGATCTATGCTGCGGCATCGGCCCCCATCTGGCTGCTGTTGCCACCCAGCCTGCTGCTGGCACTGCAACTGGGCGGACTGCTCACCCCCCTCTGGTCGATCCCATTCTGGCTGGCCTATGCCCTCGGCCTATTACTCTATGCCCTGCCCAAGCAGCGCCGTCGCTGGATCAGCGCGCCGCTGTTGAAGCAGTTCCGCCAAATGATGCCGGCGATCTCCCGAACCGAACAGGAGGCACTGCAGGCGGGCAGCGTCAGGTGGGACGGCGAACTGTTCAGTGGCCAGCCCGACTGGCAGAAGCTGTTCAGCCAACCGGCGCCGCAACTGAGCGCAGAAGAGCAGGCCTTTATCAACGGCCCGCTAGAGCAACTCTGCCGGATGCTCGATGACTGGCAGATCACCCATCAGGACTATGATCTGCCGCCGGAGGTCTGGGCCTTCATCAAGCAGTGCGGTCTATTTGGGCTGATTATCCCAAAGAAATATGGTGGCCTGGAGTTCTCCGCCCTCGCCCACTCCACCATCGTGATGAAGCTTGCCAGCCGCAGCATCACCGCCGCAGTCACCGTGATGGTGCCCAACTCCCTCGGCCCGGCCAAGCTGCTGCTCCACTACGGCAACGATGCGCAGAGGCGGCGCTATCTGTTCAAACTCGCCAGCGGTGAAGAGATCCCCTGCTTCGCCCTCACCGGTCCACAGGCGGGCAGCGATGCCGGGGCGATGCCCGACAGCGGCGTGGTGGAGTATGTCGAGTTCAAAGGCGAGCAGGTGCTCGGCATCCGCCTCAACTGGGAGAAGCGCTACATTACCCTAGCCCCGGTTGCCACCCTGATCGGGCTCGCCTTCAAGCTCCACGACCCCGCGCATTTGCTGGGTGAAGAGAGCGAGCCCGGCATTACCCTGGCGCTGATCCCGCGCCAGACCCCTGGAGTGAGCATCGGCAAACGCCACTTGCCGCTCAATATCCCATTCCAAAATGGCCCCATCAGCGGCCGGGATGTGTTCATCCCGCTCGACTGGGTGATCGGTGGCCGCGACGGCATCGGTCAGGGCTGGCGCATGTTGATGAAAAGCTTGGCGGAAGGCCGCGGCATCTCCCTGCCGGCGCTGGCCACCGGTGCCAGCAAAGCGGCCTGCCGCTATACCGGCGCCTATGCTCGGATCCGTCGCCAGTTTGGTCAGCCGATCGGCCGCTTTGAGGGGATAGAAGAGGCCTTAGCCCTGATCGCTGGCGCCAGCTATCAGATGGATGCCGCCCGCCTGCTGACCCTGGCTGCCCTCGACCGCGGCGAACACCCCTCGGTGGTCACCGCCATCGTCAAATACCACCTCACCGAACGCTACCGCGAGGTGATCAACCAGGCGATGGATATCCAGGCCGGCAGCGGCATCTGCCTCGGCCCCAACAACCTGCTGGCCCGCCCCTATCAGGCGATCCCGATCGCGATCACGGTGGAGGGGGCAAACATCCTCACCCGCAACATGATCATCTTCGGCCAGGGCGCACTCCGTGCCCACCCCTATCTGCTGCGTGAACTTGACGCCGCCCTGCTGGCCGATTCCCGCGAGGCAGTGATCCAGTTCGACCAGGCCCTGTTTGGCCATGCGCATTTCATATTGGGCAATCTGGCGCGCAGCCTCTGGCTCGGTCTGAGTCGTGCGCTGTTTGCCTCTACACCACTGCCTGGCTTTGCCGGACGCAGCCTGCAACATCTGCAGTGGATGAGCAGCGGCTTTGCCCTGGCCGCCGATCTGACCCTGCTCTCGCTGGGCGGGGCATTGAAACGCAAAGAGCGCCTCTCAGCCCGGCTTGGCGACATTCTCAGCGAACTCTACATCGCCAGCGCACTGCTGAAACACTTTGCCGATGAGGGCTCTCAGCAAGAGGATCTGCCACTGCTGCGTTGGGCCATGGCCGACAGCCTTATTCGTATCCAGCAGGCCTTTTCTGCACTGCTGCACAATCTGCCGCTACGCCCCCTCGCCTGGCTGTTAAGGATCGCTATCTTCCCCAGCGGCATGCCATTCAAAGCCGCCTCCGACCAACTCGACGGCCAGCTCGCGCGGCTGCTGCAAACCCCCGGCAACCCACGCGATCGGCTGACCGCGCATGTCTTCAGCAGCAACGATCCTGGCGAACCGGCTGGGCGGCTGGAGCTGGCGCTCAAGGCGGTCAGCCTGGCGGCACCAATCGAGAAGACCCTGCGCCAGGCACGCCACGCCGGACAGATCATCGGCGACAGCCGTGCCGCTCAGCTCAACAGTGCACTAGAATTGGGAATTATCACCCATACTCAGATTGAAACCTTGCACCAGGCCGAACAGTGGATCGACCAGGTGATCCAGGTTGACGCCTTCGATGGACTGACACCCCAGACCAGAGAGGCGGTGCAAGAAGAATCACAACGGGGTGTTGCCTAACTAGCGAGATGGAGGAGCCAGATGGAACAGCGAGACTCAGTGTGTCAACCGGTCTACATCATCGACGGCAGCCGCACCCCATTTCTCAAGGCCCGCGGCACCCCCGGCCCCTTCAGCGCCAGCGATCTGGCAGTCGCCGCCGGCCGGCCGCTGTTGGCCCGGCAGGCCAGACTCTCCCCGGCCCAGCTGGATCAGGTAATCCTCGGCTGTGTCGGGCCCGGTCCCGATGAGGCCAACATCGGTCGTCTGCTAGCGCTGCGGCTCGACTGCGGCAAACAGGTACCGGGCTGGACCGTGCAACGCAACTGCGCCTCCGGCCTGCAAGCGGTCGATAGCGCCGCGATCGAGATCGCCAGCGGTCGTGCCGAACTGATACTGGCCGGCGGCAGCGAGGCGATGAGCCGCCAGCCACTGCTGCTGAACATGAAGATGGTCGGCTGGCTCGCCCAGTGGCAGCGCAGCCGCGGCCTAATCGCCCGTAGCCAGCAGCTGAGCCGGCTGCGGCCTGCCCACTTTCAGCTCATCATTGCCCTGCTGCGCGGCCTCACCGACCCCACAGTGGGGCTCTCCATGGGACAGACTGCGGAGAACCTGGCAACCCGTTTCAGCATCGATCGGGAGAGGATGGACCGCTTCGCCCTGGCCAGCCACCGACGGCTACAACAGGCGATGCAGGAGGCGCGTCTCGACGAGATCGAGCCCCTGTTCGATCACCAGGGCCGGCTCTATGACCATGACGATGGCCTGCGCGCCGATTCCAGCCTGGAGAAGCTCGCCACCCTGAAAGCGGTGTTTGATCCACCCTACGGCCGGGTTAGCGCCGGCAACAGTGCCCAGATAAGCGATGGTGCGGCGCTGCTGCTGCTCGCCTCGGAACACGCAGTGGAGCGCTTCCAGCTGCAGCCGATGGGGAGACTCATCGATAGCCACTGGGCCGCACTCGACCCGGCCCAGATGGGACTTGGACCAGTGCACGCGATGGCGCCACTGCTACAGCGCAACCAGTTGGAGAGTGATCAGATCGACGCCTGGGAGATCAATGAGGCGTTCGCCGTCCAGGTACTTGCCTGCCTTGCCGCCTGGCAGGATGGCGACTATCTGCAGCGGGAGCTGGGTATCGAACAGCCAATGGCGCCGATCTTTGAGGAGCGGCTCAATCGCAACGGCGGCGCCATCGCCATCGGGCATCCGGTCGGTGCCAGCGGCGCCCGGCTAGTACTGCATCTGCTAAAACGCCTGCAGCAGGAGGGGGGACAATTCGGCATCGCCAGCCTCTGTATCGGCGGCGGACAGGGTGGCGCAATACTTGTGGAGCGTGTGTGATGGATAGACATTGGCGAATTGAGTGGGACCAAGAGCAGCTCGCCTGGCTCCACTTCGACATGGCCGAAAGCAGCGTCAACCTGCTCTCTCTGGAGACACTCGAGGTGCTCGACAGCCAGCTGCAGAGCCTGCAACACTCTGCTGCCAAAGGCTTGGTGATCCTCTCCGACAAACCCGCTGGATTCATGGCCGGTGCTGACGTGAAGGGGTTCGCACTGCCCTCCAGCGAGGAGCAGATCAAGGCCCATCTGCAGCAGGTGCATGCCATCCTGCAGCGACTGGAAGAGCTGCCCTTCCCAACCCTGGCGCTGATCCACGGTTTCTGCCTGGGTGGCGGTCTGGAGCTGGCACTGGCCTGTGACTACCGCATCGCACGGGATGATCCCGCCACCCGGCTCGGTTTTCCCGAGGTGCGCCTGGGCATCTTCCCCGGTTACGGCGGTACCGCGCGCAGCTTCGAAACACTGGCTCCGCTGGATGCGCTCCGACTGATGCTAAGCGGTCGCAACATCGATGCCCGCCGGGCACTGCATATCGGCCTGGTGGACCGAATCGCTGCCGAGCGGTTGGAACGGATTACCGCCCGCCATCTGCTCAAGGAGGCACCGCCGAAGCAGCGTCCAAAGCTATCGCAGCGAATCCTCAACAGCCGACCGCTGCGCCTCCCGCTGGCCTGGATGGTGGAGCGGCAAACAGCAAAACGGGTGCGCAAGGCGCACTACCCCGCACCCTTTGCCCTGATTGACCACTGGCGGCACGCCGGTGATCAGCGTGCACAGCTGTTTGAGGGTGAGGCCCAGCGAGTCCCCAGACTGCTACGCAGCAAGACTGCGCAAAACCTGATCCACGTCTTCTTCCTGCAGGAGCGGCTCAAATCCCTCGGCAACGACAGCGGTTTCAAGCCGCAGCATCTGCATGTGATCGGTGGCGGAGTCATGGGTGGGGATATTGCCGCCTGGTGTGCTCTCAAGGGGCTCAGGGTCTCACTGCAGGATCGGGAGGCGAAGTATCTCAGCCGGGCATTGGCCAGCGCCCACCAACTCTTCAGCAAGAGGCTCAAATCCCGGCGCGAGGTGCAGGCGGCGATGGATCGGCTGATGCCAGACCCCAAAGGCAATGGCATCGCCCACGCCGATGTGATCATTGAGGCGGTATTCGAGGATACTCGGGTGAAACAATCGCTGTTCCGTAAACTAGAGGCCAGAGCGCGCCCCAATGCACTGCTCGCCAGCAACACCTCCAGCATCCCGCTGGAGATTATCGGCGTGGCGATGCGCCGTCCTGAACGGTTGATCGGACTGCACTTTTTCAATCCGGTTGCGCGAATGCAGCTGGTAGAGGTGGTGCATGGTGAGCAGACCGCCGCTGAGCAGATCAGCCGCGGCGCCAGTTTTGCCAGGCGCATCGATAAGCTGCCGGTGCCGGTCAAGAGCTATCCCGGTTTTCTGGTCAACCGGGTCCTGATGCCCTACCTGCTGGAGGCGATGGAACTGCTTGAGGAGGGCGTCCCTGGGCCGGTGATCGACAAGGCGGCGGTGGACTTCGGCATGCCGGTGGGGCCGATCGAACTGGCCGATCGGGTCGGACTCGACATCTGCCTGGCAGTGGCGAAAGAACTCTCTGCCCACTACCCGTTCAAACTACCGGGACAGCTGGAATTTATGGTTAGAGAGAGCAAGCTGGGATTGAAGAGCGGTGAGGGATTCTATCGCTGGGAGAAAAAACGTCCGCTCAAGCAGCGTTTCGATGCCTTCTATCATGCCCCCAACGACCTGGCCGAACGGCTGATCTTCCGCCTGTTAAACGAGGCAGTGGCTTGCTTTCGCGAAGGAGTGGTGGAGGATGCCGATCTGCTCGATGCGGGGATCATCTTCGGCACCGGTTTTGCTCCCTTCCGCGGTGGCCCCATGCACTACATCAAAAATGGCGGACTACAGCAGATGCGCCAGCGCATTCAAGAGCTGGAACGCCGCCACGGCGAGCAATTCCACCCCGATTCAGGCTGGACTAACCTGGGGAGGGTTTAGCATGTTATGGTTCGACCAAATCAACGCAGGTGTACCGGAACTCGGATGTTCCAACAACGACAATAACCAACGGGTTACAACAACCGTGAACACCGATTACATCAGTTACGCCCAGGCAGACACCCTTGGCGGACTCTTTCAACAGCGGTTGCGCCGCAGCCCGGACGCCACCGCCTATATCGAATACGATCGCGAACAACAACGCTGGATCAAATACAGCTGGCGCGAAACAGCCGCGGAAGTAGCCCGCTGGCAGGCTGCGCTGCAGCGCGAAAAGCTCAAACCGGGCGACCGCATCGCACTGATGCTGCGCAATTGCCGACACTGGTCCATCTATGATCTGGCTGCCCAGGGGCTGGGGCTGGTGATCGTTCCGATCTACACCAACGACCGGCCCGAGAACATCGGTTACATTCTGCAGGATGCTGGGGTGAAACTGTTACTGCTGGAGAATCACGAGCAGTGGCAGAGCCTGCAGCAGATCCAGCATCAGTTGGCCGGCCTGGCACGGATCGTCACCCTGCAGATGGTTGAGTCAGAGATC
Source organism: endosymbiont of Ridgeia piscesae (assembly GCF_001443665.1). NCBI lineage: Bacteria > Pseudomonadati > Pseudomonadota > Gammaproteobacteria > endosymbiont of Ridgeia piscesae. The sequence goes on from NZ_KQ557119.1 coordinate 16,816, forward strand.
CCCCAGCCACGACTGCTGCATCTCGACGCTTGGTTGCCCGCCACTGCCGGCGAGTATCAGGCTGTTGATCTCGACACTAACGCCCTTGCCACCATCGTTTATACCTCTGGCACCACCGGTCGCCCCAAGGGGGTGATGCTGAGCCACCGCAACATCCTCTGGGACATCGAGGCCGGGCTCAAGCTGATCGACGTCTTCAGCAACGACCTGTTCCTCTCCTTCCTGCCGCTCTCCCATGCCTTGGAACGCACCGTCGGCTACTATCTGCCGATCGTCGCCGGCTCTCGGGTCGCCTATGCCCGTTCCATCCCGGAGCTGGCGGAGGATCTCCAGCAACTGCGGCCCACGGTGCTGATCGCGGTACCACGTATCTTTGAACGGATCTACAACAAGCTGATGAGCGCGCTGGATGAGGGGCCGACGCTCAAACGCAAGTTGTTTGAGTCAGCCGTGCAGACAGGCTGGCGAAACTTCAACTACCAGCAGGGGCGCGCACACTGGTCGCCGAGACTGCTCAGCTGGCCGCTGCTGGAGCGGCTGGTGGCAAAGAAACTGCAGCAACGACTCGGCGGTCGACTGCGCATCGCGGTATCAGGCGGCGCGCCGCTCACCGCAGAGATCGCCAGAACCTTCGTCGGCTTGGGAGTGCCAATCCTGCAGGGTTATGGCTTAACCGAGACCAGTCCAATCATTGCGGAGAACACCCATGCGGACAACATCCCCGATAGTGTCGGCCTTATCCTACCGGGAATCGAGGCGCGCATCGGTGAGAATGATGAACTGCAGGTGCGCAGCCCGACGGTGATGCTGGGCTACTGGAACAATCCGCAAGCCACTGCCGAAACCATCGATCCAGATGGCTGGCTGCACACCGGTGACAAGGTGAAGATCGAGCAGAACCACCTCTTCATCACCGGTCGGATCAAAGAGATCATCGTGCTAGCCAATGGCGAGAAGGTTCCACCCGCCGATATGGAGATGTGCATCGCACTCGACCCACTGTTTGAACAGGTGCTGGTGATCGGCGAGGGGCGCCCCTATCTGAGCGCCATGGTGGTACTCAATACGAAGCAGTGCGAGCATGAGGGGATCGATATCGAAAACCTCTCAGTAGACGGTGCGCTCAACAAGCGGCTGCTGGAACGTATCAGCAGCCATCTGGGCAGCTTTCCTGGTTATGCGCAGATACGCCGTCTAGCCGTAATTGATGAGCCATGGACGGTAGAGAATAGCCTGCTGACGCCAACCCTCAAGGCGCGCCGCCATCGCATTATCGAGCGCTATTCAGATCAGCTCGAAGCGCTCTACACGCGCCACAGCTGATATCCTCAGGCGTCAGAGCGGGCGTCAGAAAAACAGCGGAAGAAGTTTTTCCGGGTCTGCTTCGCCAGCGCCTCCACTGAAATCCCCCGCAAATCGGCGATGCATTCAGCCACCTTTGCGACATAGAGCGGCTGGTTCGGTTTGCCACGGTGAGGCACCGGAGCCAGATAGGGTGAGTCGGTCTCGATCAAGAGCCTGTCGAGGGGTACTGCCTGCGCCACCTGACGTAGCGCTTCGGCATTCTTGAAAGTGACTATGCCAGAGAAGGAGATATAGAAGCCCATCTCCAGGGCGCGCTCGGCCATCGCCTGATCTTCGGTGAAACAGTGCATCACCCCGCCAGCCTCGCCGGCCCCCTCCTCCTCCATAATCGCCAGGGTATCGGCCTTGGCTGCCCGGGTGTGGATGATCAGCGGTTTGCCACAGCGCCTCGCCGCCTGGATATGGGTGCGAAAACGCTGACGCTGCCACTCCAGATCCCCCTTGCCGTGAAAATAGTCGAGACCGGTCTCACCGATCGCCACCACCTTGGGATGGGCAGCCAGCTCAATCAGCTCATCAGCTGAGGGCTCTTTGCGCTCCCGATCGTTGGGATGCACCCCGACCGAGATCGAGATCTCGGTATGTGCCTCCACCAGCGCAACCATCGCCGGCCAAGACTCCAGATCGATGGAGACGCACAACATGTGTTCGACACCGGCAGCCTTGCTGGCCTGCATGAAGCGTTCGAAGTCGTTATCGTAGGGCGCCAGATCGACACGATCCAGATGACAATGGGAATCCACCAGCATGCTTGCAGGCCTTTAAGTCAGGGGAAAGGGAGAGAGGTCAGAGGGTATGGGTCGGACGATCCGATTTCAGCGCACCCGCGAGAATGGTCTCGATCTTGTTGCGCGCGGCGCCGCCATCCTGGTCGCTGAACTGCACGCCGATACCGGAAGCGCGATTGCCCTCGGCACCGATCGGGGTGATCCAGATGATCTTGCCCGCCACCGGGATGCGCTCCGCCTCGTCCATCAGCGTCAGCAACATGAAGACTTCGTCACCGAGGTTGTACTTTTTGCTAGTGGGGATAAACAGGCCGCCGTTTTTGACAAACTGCATATAGGCGGCATACAAGGCGTTTTTATCCTTGATGGTGAGTGAAAGTATCCCCTGTCTCGCTCCGCCTGCCGGCATGGTTCACCTGTCTCTGATGCTGGTTATCTATTGGCCGCGCGACCCGTCCAGTCGATGGTCAGGCTCTCCAGCAACAGCTGGGAATTCAGATTGGCCTCAACGTCCTGGCGCGCCCGATAGAGGCGCTGAAGATTGCGCTGTAACTCGCCTGAGTCTAGCCGTTCCGCCAGTTGCTTGAAAGTCTCCCGTCGATCTTTATTGAAGAGTGTGACAGGCTGCTCCACTGCCTGCAGCTGCAACAAATCGATCAACCAGCCGCTCCACCACTCGAACAGCATGTTGAGGTCCTGCTTCGCCCAGTCGGCGGCAACCTTGACCGGATCGGTGCGCCCCTCGGCTAACGCAATAAAGGCTGTGAGCAGTGAATCCCGCTGCTCAAGCAGCGCACTGTCATCCAGTTCCAGCGCCCGCAACGGGGCGCCGCCAGCAAGCGCCAGCAACATCCCAGGATCGCCGTGCTTCACCTGTGCCTCGAGCCAGGGCAGCGCCTGCTCTGCCGGCGGGGTGGCAAAACCGATCAGCTGGCAACGACTGCGGATGGTTGGCAACAACCGCGAGGGCCGATCGCTGATCAGTATCATCAGCGTGCCCAGCGGGGGCTCTTCGAGGGTCTTGAGAAAGGCGTTTGCAGCCGAGTTGCTCATCCGCTCCGCCGGGCGCAGCAGGACGATCCGATGGCTGCCGGCGGTTGAAGTCAGAGTCGTGCTGAAGGCAAGCCCGCGAATTGTATCGACCAGGATTTCGCCGCTCTTGCTCTCCGCATCCGGAGCGATGTTGGTGAAGTCGGGATGCACACCACTGGCGAGCAGATGACAGGGCTGACAGTGACCGCAGGGCAGGCCGGAGCTGTCGGGTTCGTGACAGAGCAGTGACTTGGCAAACAGCTGCGCAAACAAATCCTTGCCAACACCTTGGGGACCAGAGAAGAGCAGCGCATGGGGCAGTCGGCCGCTGTCGCGCATCTGCTGCAAACGTGACCAGATGGTGTTCTGCCAAGGGAGCAGCGTCATCATCTATCCTCCCAGGCGCTGGATGAAACGCTCCAGCTCACGACTGATCTGTTGCTGTACCTGCGCCAGGGGCAGCGAGGCATCGATCAGCCTGACCCGCTCCGGCTGATCCGCCGCGATCTGCAGGTAACCCTGACGGACTCGCTGGAAAAAGTGCTGCTGCTCGCTTTCGAACCGATCCGGCGCCGAGCGCTGCCCGGCCCGTGCCAGACCAACTTCCACCGGCAGGTCGAGCAGCAGGGTTAGATCGGGGCGCAGATCCCCCTGCACAAACTGCTCGAGTTGGGCGATGCGCGCCGTCTTCAGCCCTCGGCCACTGCCCTGGTAGGCGTAACTGGCATCGGTGAAGCGATCACACAGCACCCAGGTTCCCTGTGCCAGGGCAGGCAGGATCTTCTGCTGCAGGTGCTCGGCACGCGCCGCGAACATCAACAGCAGTTCGCTGTCGTGGGCCATCCCCTGATGCTGATGCCCCAATAGCAGTTCACGGATCGCCTCGCCCAGCGGGGTGCCACCCGGTTCGCGGGTAAACAGAACCTGCTTGCCCTGCGCTTCCAACTGCTGGCGAATAAAGTCGAGGTTGCTGCTCTTGCCTGCCCCTTCGCCTCCTTCGACGGTGATAAATCTGCCCTGCTTCTGTTTCATCGCTTCAACTGATATTTGCGCACCGCCTGGTTGTGTGCCTCCAGGGTGGCCGAGAATTTATGGCCACCATTGCCGGTGGCGACAAAGTAGAGTGCATCCCCTTCGGCTGGATGCAATACCGCCTCGATCGCTGCCGCTCCCGGCATGGCGATCGGGGTTGGAGTCAGGCCTGCATGTACGTAGGTGTTGTAGGGAGTGTCCTGTTTCAGATCGCGGCGACGGATGTTGCCATCATAGCGCTCCCCCATGCCGTAGATCACGGTAGGGTCGGTCTGCAGCCGCATACGCTTCTGCAGACGCCGGATAAACACTCCGGCGATCTGCGGGCGCTCCTCCGGCAGTCCCGTTTCGCGCTCAACGATGGAGGCGAGAATCAGCGCCTCATAGGGGCTCTTCAGGGGCAGTTCTGACTGGCGCTGCTGCCAGGCCTGTTCCAGCGTCTCTGTCATCCGTGCATAGGCGCGCCGCAGCAGATCCAGATCACTGGTACCCTTGGGAAAGTGGTAGGTGTCGGGAAAGAATCGACCCTCTGGATGCTCGTTTGCATGGCCGATCTGTTGCATGATCTGCACATCTGTGGCACCTCGCAGAGTATGGCGCAATACCGGGTCACGATCTATCGCCGCCATCATCTGCTTGAAGGTCCAGCCTTCGACCAGGGTCAGGCTGTAGTGGGTGACCTTGCCGGCAACCAGCAACTCAAGCAGCTCTATTGGTGTGGTGCCCGCCGGGATCCGATACTCCCCCGCCTTGAGGCGGCTGGCTAGCCCACTCTGGCGCGCCAACAGGCGCAGCAGCAGCGGCTGATCAATCACCCCCAGTTGCTTAAGATCCACCGCCAGCTGGCGTACCGTGTCGCCCTGATCCAGCTGATAGAGCAGCCCGTCGGCGGGCAGATTGAGCGGCATCTCCTGGAACTGCTGGTACTCCATCCAGGCCCAGGCGATGAGGAGACTGGAGACAAAGATCAGGGCGCCAAATATCCGTTGCAGCATAGCGAGTGATTCTACTCCATTGCCTGTCTGATGGGAGAGGCAGAGATGGGATTGATGATTCTGTTGGCATAGAGACTCAGCCTGAGCTGAGGAGTGCTGCATCCCGCTGGCCAAAGGCGCGCTGCCTGACCGTCTCCACGAGCTCGCTCGGAATCAGTTTGGGATCAAATTTGTGTGCAGCGAAGCGGGCCACCAACACGATACCGACCAGGGAGTTGCAAATAAAAACTCCATCTGCCGTGCCCAACTCGTCGACACCCAGATCTCTGATCAGGCAATCGATGCCTAAGGCACGGGCACTCTCCAGCACCAGGCCACGCATTACACCCGCAACCCCGCAACGAGAGAGATCCGGGGTGATCAGCCCACCATTCTTGAGCAGGAACAGATTGCTTTGGGTCCCTTCGATAACCCGCCCTTCGATATCCAGCATCACCCCCTCGGGAATCGCCGGATCATCCCACTCGTTGCGGGCCAGTACCTGTTCCAGTCGACAGAGGTGTTTGATACCGGCCAGCGCAGGATTGATACCCAACCGGGTATCACAGAGACGCAGCTCGATACCCTCACGGAACCAGTAGCGAGGAAAGTCGGGCCAGGGGTGGAAAGAGAGAATGCGCCGGGTGCTGGCGGGCGTGGGAGGACGATAGCCGCGCCCACCGCTGCCACGGGTATGCAGGATCTTCAGAACACCCCGCTGCGCCCCACTGATGAGCGATTCGGCTTCCGACCAGAGTAGATCCCGCGGCAGAGGCGGCAGGCCAAGGCGTCTCTCGCCTTCGGCCAGCCGCGCCATGTGGCGTTCCCAGAGACGTGGTCGTGAAACGGCTACAGCAATGGTTTCAAACAGCCCGTCACCATAGTGCAGACCGCGATCTGAGGCGGGGATTTGCTCAGTAGTGATGCCGTCGATCAGCATACGGAATGGACTGACCTAGAAAGAAATCGGAGCCCGCTGAGGGGCTCCGATCCGGATCATTCAGGCTTGCTGAACACCAGACTGCCGTTGGTGCCGCCAAAACCGAAGGAGTTGGACATAGCCACGTCGATGGTCATCTCACGGGCTGTGTTGGGTACATAGTCGAGATCGCAATCCGGATCCTGGTTCTCCAGATTGATGGTCGGTGGTGCCACCTGATCGCGAATCGCCAGAATGGTGAAGACTGCCTCGGCACCACCTGCTGCACCCAGCATGTGACCAGTCATCGACTTGGTCGAGCTGACACAGAGCTTATAGGCATGGTCGCCAAAGGCGCGCTTCACACCCTGGGTCTCGGCCAGATCGCCGGCCGGGGTCGAGGTACCGTGAGCATTCAGGTAGTTGACCTGTTCCAGGTTGATGCCCGCATCCGCCAACGCCAGCTGCATGCACTTGGCGGCACCAGAGCCATCCTTAGAGGGGGCGGTCATGTGATAGGCATCGGAGTTCATACCCACACCGACCAGCTCAGCGTAGATCTTCGCGCCACGGGCCTTGGCATGCTCATACTCCTCTAGCACCACCACGCCGGCACCGTCGCTCAGTACGAAGCCGTCACGGTCGCGATCCCAGGGGCGACTGGCCGCCTGCGGATCATCGTTGCGCCGGGAGAGCGCACGGGCTGCGGCAAAGCCACCGAGCCCGACCGGTGAGGTCGCCATCTCAGCGCCGCCGGCGACCATCACATCGGTGCGGCCATGGCGGATCATCATCGCCGCCTCGCCGATGCTGTGAGCGCCACTGCTGCAGGCGGAGACGATGGAGTAGTTGGGGCCTTTGAGGCCATACTTGATCGACAGATTACCAGACACCATGTTGATGATGTTGGCCGGCACAAAGAATGGAGAGATCTTGCGCGGGCCGCCATCGATATAGGCCTGGTAGCTGTTCTCAATACCGGTGATACCGCCGATACCGGAGCCGATCAACACGCCGATCCGATCTGCATTCTCCTCAGTCACCTCGAGACCAGAGTCCTCGATCGCCTGACAGCCTGCAGCCACGCCATAGTGGATGAACTTATCCATCTTCTTGGCGTCTTTCTTCGGTACGTAATCGGTGATTTCAAACCCGTAGATCGGCCCGCCGAAACGGGTGGTGAAGGGCCCGACATCGAAATGGGTGATCGGTTGAATACCGCTTTTCCCCGCGAGAATGTTCTCCCAGGACGACGGCACATCCAGTCCGACAGGTGCAATCATGCCAAGCCCGGTAACGACTACCCTTCTTGCAGTCATTGAAGACTACCCCCTAATTGATTTAGGCCCAATAAAGCAAAAGGCCGCACCCCGCAGATACGGGGAGTGATGCGGCCCACACGAAATTCGCCGATTGGATCAGCTGTGTGAGGTGATGTAGTCGACAGCCAGTTGCACTGTGGTAATCTTCTCAGCCTCTTCATCAGGAATTTCGGTTTCGAATTCCTCTTCAAGGGCCATTACCAGCTCAACAGTGTCGAGAGAATCTGCGCCGAGGTCGTCAACAAAAGACGCTTCGAGAGTTACTTCGTCCTCTTTGACACCCAGTTGTTCAACGACAATTTTCCTAACGCGCTCTACAACGTCACTCATCTTCTTAATTTCCTCTGGGATATTCGCCGGCCTACTCTGGCCGATGCGCTATTGTATGCTCAAACTTTCTATGAGAAAAGCATAAACTGTACTTATGCAGCACCACAAAAAAATGAGCGGTTTATCTTAAAATTCAATCGGATAGCTCTATTATTTCGAATAGAGAATCAACTTAAAGCAACTGCTCTTTTAGGCCATATGCATGCCACCATTGACATGCAGTGTTTCGCCCGTGATGTAGGCGCCCGATGCCGAAGCGAGAAACAGCACCGCGTTGGCAACATCCTCGGGCTGGCCCAACTTCTGCAGCGGGATGCTGTCCACCAGCGCCTTGCGCTGTGCCTCGGGCAACTCCCTAGTCATATCAGTCTCGATAAAACCCGGCGCCACCGAGTTGACGGTAATACCCCGGGAGCCGATCTCCCGCGCCAACGACTTGGTAAAGCCAAACAACCCAGCCTTGGCTGCCGCATAGTTGGTCTGGCCAGCATTGCCCATCGCACCAACCACTGAGGAGATATTGATGATACGACCATGGCGCGCCTTCATCATGCCGCGTAGCAGCGCCTTGCTGACCTTGAAAACAGAGCTGAGATTGGTGTCGATGATGTCATTCCACTCCTCATCCTTCATCCGCATCATCAGGTTATCCCGGGTGATGCCGGCATTGTTCACCAGCACCGTCGGCACACCAAAATCGGCGCCGATCTGCTTCACTACGGCATCGATGGAGGCCTGATCGGTAACATTAAGGACCATCCCCCGGCCTTTGATGTTAGCCCCAGCGAAACGCTCACTGATCGTATCCGCGCCGCCCTGAGAAGTCGCAGTGCCGATCACTGTCGCCCCTGCGGCTCCCAAGGTGTCGGCGATCGCTGCACCGATACCACGGCTTGCTCCGGTTACCAGGGCAATCTCGTTTTCCAGATTCATTGCAATGCCTCCAGGGCTTTGGTCAATCCTTCGCTGTCGAACACAGCATAACCGGTCAGCTTGCGGTCGATGCGCTTGTTCAGGCCGGTGAGCACCTTACCTGGACCCGCCTCGATGATGTTCGAGGCACCCTGCGCCGCCATCGACTGAATCGTCTCGACCCAGCGCACCGGACTGTAGAGTTGCTCCGCCAGGCAGCGACGGATCTCATCCGCATCTACCGATTCGGCCACATCGACGTTGTGGATCACCGGAATCGTTGACTTGCTGATGGTAATATCCGCCAGGCGCTCGCTGAGGCGCTCAGCCGCTGGGCGCATCAGCGCGCAGTGTGAGGGAACACTCACCGGCAGCGGCAGGGCACGCTTGGCGCCCGCCTCTTTGGCCAGACCGCAGGCACGGTCTACCGCCGCCTTGCTGCCGGCAATCACCACCTGACCGGGTGAGTTGTAATTAACCGCCTCGGCGACTTCACTTTCCGCTGCCGCAGCACAGACTTCGCGCACCTTGTCGTCATCAAGGCCGAGAATGGCGGCCATGCCTCCGGTACCCTCCGGGACCGCCTCCTGCATGAAGCGCCCGCGATCGGCCACCAGGCTTACCGCATCGGCAAACTGTAGGGCACCGGCGCAGACCAGCGCGCTGTACTCTCCTAGACTGTGGCCGGCCATGGTGACCGGCTGCGGACCGCCTTCGGCCAGCCAGGCACGCCACACCGCAACACCGGCGGCAAGCATCGCCGGCTGGGTATTGCTGGTCTGATTCAGCATCTCCTTCGGACCCTGCTGAACCAGTTGCCAGAGATCGAAACCCAGTGCATCTGAGGCCTCGTTGAAGGTCTCCAGCACCACCGGATGGGTCTCCGCCAGGGCACTGAGCATCCCCACCGACTGGGAGCCCTGACCGGGGAATACGATACAGAAATTGGTGTCGCTCATGATTGTTTGTGCAATCCTGTTTTAGCTAGGGTCAGAATTTGGCGAGCACGGAGCCCCAGGTAAAACCGCCGCCAAAGGCCTCCATCAGCAGGGTCTCGCCGCGTTTGATGCGAGCATCTCGCACTGCGGTATCCAACGCCAGCGGCACTGAGGCAGCAGAGGTGTTGCCATGCTCGTGCACAGTCACCACCACCTGCTCCATCGGGGTACGCAGCTTCCTCGCGGTCGCCTGGATGATGCGGATGTTGGCCTGATGCGGGATCAGCCAATCCACATCCGACTTCTGCATGTTGTTGGCTTCAAGAGTCTCGTCGACGATCCGCCCCAGGGTGGTAACCGCCATCTTGAACACCTCGTTGCCACGCATCTCCATGAAGGCACTGCCCTCGCGTAGCGCGCCGTAATTCCGCGAGATCCCGCTGGGGACCCGCAGCATGTTCTCGAAGGCGCCGTCGGCGTGCAGATGGGTGGAAATGATGCCCGGCTCGTCGCTCGCTTCTAGGACCACAGCGCCAGCACCATCGCCGAACAGCACACAGGTGTTGCGATCGTTCCAGTCGGTGATACGCGACAGGGTCTCCGCTCCGATTACCAGGGCTCGCTTGGCGCTACCGGTTTTGATGAACTTGTCGGCCACACTCACGGCATAGACGAAGCCGGTACAGACCGCCTGCACATCAAACGCCGCCGGGCCATGGATGCCCAACCGCCCCTGCAGCAGACAGGCTGTGCTGGGAAAGACCTGATCCGGGGTGGTAGTGGCGACGATGATCAGGTCGATATCCTTCGCATCGATCCCCGCCATCTGCATCGCGTTGCGTGCGGCCTTCTCCGCCAGATCGCAGGTGTACTCCTCGTCACCGGCGATATGGCGCTTTTTAATGCCGGTCCGTTCGACGATCCATTGGTCCGTGGTATCCACTATCTTTTCCAGATCCTGATTGGTCAGGATCTTCTCCGGAAGGTAGCTTCCGGTACCGATTATGCGGGAATAGATCACGCGCCTTCCCTTTTTTCCAGATGCTTTTCAACCTGGCTAGCGATGCGGCTGAGCACGTCGGTGAGCACCTCTTTACGGGCAATGCCGATGGCATTTTCGAAGGCCAGTTGATCGGCGCCACCATGGCTCTTGATGACGATACCGCGCAGCCCAAGCAGGCTGGCACCATTGTAACGACGTGGGTCGATGCGACGCCGAAAGGCCTTCAGCACTGGCATCGCCGCCAACCCAGCCAGCTTGGTCAGCCAGTTGCGCCGAAAGCTCTCTTTCATGGCGTGGCTGATCATCTTGGCGACACCTTCACTGCTCTTCAGCGCAACGTTACCGACAAAACCGTCCGCGACCACCACGTCGACGCCGCCTTTGAAAACGTCGTCGCCTTCCACATAGCCGATATAGTTCAGCGAACTGGCGGCCAGCAACTCATGCGCTCCCTTCACCTGCTCGTTGCCCTTGATCTCTTCCTGGCCGATATTCAGCAGGCCGATCCGAGGGTTGCTGATGTCGGCAACCGCAGAGACCTGTTCACTCCCCATCACCGCGAACTGGAACAGGTGCTCGGCACTGCAGTCCACATTGGCGCCCAGATCGAGCATGTAGGTCTGCCCTTCGATAGAAGGCAGCGCCGTAATAATCGCCGGGCGATCCACATTCGGTAGCATCTTCAGCACAAAGCGGGAGGTTGCCATCAGCGCACCAGTGTTGCCAGCGCTCACACAGGCATCGGCGACACCCTCTTTGACCAGGTTGATCGCCACCCGCATGGAGGAGTCTTTCTTGCCGCGCAACGCCTTCGAGGGCAGCTCGTCCATCCCCACCTCCTGGGAAGCATGGTGGAACCGCAGGCGATCGCCGAAACTGTGGCCACCGATCTTCTCCCGCAGGAGCGCCTCGTTTCCGACCAGAATCAGGCACACATCAGGATCATTCCTGAGGTAATCCAGCGCGGCAGGCACGACAACCGCAGCGCCATGGTCACCGCCCATGGCGTCGAGTGAGATAGTGACAGCGCTATTCATGCCGCCGTAGGCCCCCCAAAATGCAAAGATCCCGGCACGCCCGTCGAAGACGCGCCAGGAACCTGAATCAGTCGTGCAAAATCAGCCTGAACGGCCTTATTCGCCCTTGGTGTTGATTACCTTGCGGCCACGATAGAAACCATCGGCGGTAACATTGTGACGCAGGTGGGTCTCGCCAGAGGTGGAATCGATGGAGAGGGTTTCACCGGTGAGGGAGTCGTGAGAACGACGCATGCCGCGTCTGGAAGGGGTCTTTTTGCTCTTTTGAACAGCCATGATTTTGCTCCTATATTCAGTTCAAATCAGTATCAATCGATACCTGTTGTATCTCAATCTTTTGTCGCTTTCAGTCCGCTGAGGATGGCAAACGGATTCTCGCGCTCCGCCTCGTCTGCTGCCTCAATCGCCGTATCACCCCTAGCGCCTGTGTCAGTTGCAGTGCACTCATCAGCAGGATGCATCGCCACTTGGGGCAAGGCCAGCAGCAGCTCATCCTCGATCAGATCCTGCAGACTGACCCGCTGATCCTCAACCATCCAGGGATCGAGCGCCTCCGGCAGCTGTTCCGCCTCATCGAAACCTTCGACAAAGGCGATGGCGGTATCGCTGCTGACCTTCAGCCGCACTGCCTTCAGGCAACGCTGACACTCGAGCAACAGTGTCGCCTCGACACGCCCCTTCAGACAGGCCCGGCGGTGTTCATCGCGATAGAATTCCAGCTCAAAGCTGGCGCGCCCCTGATCATCCAGCAGAGACTCACGCAACCTCGACAGATCCTGCAGCGCAACGCTACCGGCAAACGTCTCGCCAAGATCGGCAAACCGCCAAGGATCAAGATGCTCGGGCAACCGTTTCGACATAAGCGCGCGATGATATTATGCAACACGGCCCGATGTCAAAAACATCAGCCCGCTCACGCAGTTAGTCTGAGAATGGGGATTACTGTCCCCCGACGATGGCCAGCAGGATGCCCGCCGCTACCGCAGAGCCGATGACACCGGCCACGTTCGGTCCCATGGCGTGCATTAGCAGGAAATTATGATGGTTGGACTCCAGCCCCACCTTGTTAACCACCCGAGCCGCCATCGGCACCGCCGAGACCCCGGCCGCACCGATCAGCGGATTGATCTTGCCGCCGGTGACACGATTCATCACCTTTCCCATCAGCACGCCAGCGGCGGTGCCGATACAGAAGGCGAAGGCACCCAGCGCCAGAATGCCCAGGGTTTCGAGGCTGAGAAACTTATCAGCCGAGAGCTTGGATCCCACGGCCAGACCGAGAAAGATGGTGACAATGTTGATAAGCTCGTTCTGCGCCGCATGGCTCAGACGGTCCACCACGCCGCTCTCGCGCAGCAGATTACCAAAGGTTAGCATGCCGATCAGCGGCGCCGCCGAGGGCAGAAACAGGATGCAGAGCAGCAATACCGTGAACGGGAAGAGGATCTTCTCCAGCTTGCTGACGTGACGCATCTGCTGCATCACCACGCCGCGCTCCGCCTCAGAGGTGAGCAGGCGCATGATCGGCGGCTGGATGATCGGCACCAGGGCCATATAAGAGTAGGCGGCCACGGCGATCGCACCGAGCAGATCGGGCGCCAGCCGGGAGGCGAGAAAGATCGCGGTGGGACCATCTGCGCCACCGATGATGGCAATCGCGGAGGCATCGGCCAGGGAGAAGTTGAAGCCCGGCACCATATTCAGCGCCAACGCACCGATCAGGGTAATGAAAATACCGAACTGGGCCGCTGCCCCCAGCAGCAGTGTCCAGGGCATGGCGATCAACGCACCGAAATCGGTCAACGCCCCGACACCCATGAAAATCAGTAGCGGAAAGACGCCGGTCTCTATGCCAACATGGTAGATATAGTAGAGCAGCCCACCCTCGCCGCCGATGCCTGCCACCGGGATATTGCTGAGGATCGCGCCGAAGCCGATCGGCAACAGCAACAATGGCTCAAATTTGCGCGCGATTGCCAGATAGATCAGCAGGCCACCGACACTCATCATCAGCAGCTGGCCCCAACTCATGTTGGCAATCCCCATGGATTGCCAGATTGGTTCGAATCCTATCTCCATAGCGTCAGGCAAGTCTCAGAAGGGTCTCACCAACCTGCACGGCATCCCCCTCTTTTACAGTGATATTGCCAATGATGCCGGCGACAGATGCCCGCACCTCAGTCTCCATCTTCATCGCCTCCAACACCATCACCACCTCACCGGCGGCAATGCTCTGCCCTTCAGCCACCTTGATCTTGAAGATATTGCCCGCCAGTGGCGCAACAATGGGGATGCCGTCCGCGGCCACCTCAGGCGCGGCAACCGCTGCGGCTGGTGCAGCAACCGTCGGCCGCACATCAGTAACCGCACCGCCTGGCGTCACCTTAACGTTGTAGGCGACCCCATTGACCTCCACCTGATAGGACTCAGGACCTCCGGCGGCAGCTGCCGGAGCGGCAGTCGCGCTCGCCTCTGGCTCGGCTTCAGTGCCCGGCACCGGCTCGAAGGCATCGGGGTTGTCCCGATTCTCGAGAAACTTCAGCCCCACCTGTGGGAAGAGCGCATAGATCAGGACATCATCCACCTCCGCATCAGCGACACGGATTGCCTTCTCCTCGACAAGCCGCCGGAACTCCGTGGTGAGTTTGTCCATCTCCGGGTCGATCCTGTCGGCTGGACGACAGGTGATCACCTCTTCGCCCTCCGCTAAGACCTGCGCCTGGAGTTCAGCGTTGACCGGTGCAGGCGTTGCACCGTATTCCCCTCTGAGAACACCACCGGTCTCTTTCGCGATGCTTTTGTAGCGCTCGCCCATCAGCACATTGAGCACCGCCTGGGTGCCGACGATCTGCGAAGTCGGAGTGACCAGTGGTATATAACCCAGATCCTTGCGGACCTTGGGGATCTCCTCCAGCACCTCGTCGAGGCGATCGTGGGCGCCCTGCTCGCGCAGCTGGCTCTCCATGTTGGTCAGCATGCCGCCAGGCACCTGGGCCACCAGAATCCGCGAGTCGACTCCCTTCAGGGCCCCTTCAAATTTGGCATATTTCTTCCGCACTTCCCGGAAGTAGGCAGCGATCTCCTCCAGCAGATGCAGATCGAGACCGGTATCCCGGTCGGTACCCTGCATGATTGCCACTACCGATTCAGTAGGCGAGTGGCCGTAGGTCATGCTCATGGAGGAGATCGAGGTATCGATCATGTCGATGCCCGCCTCCGCAGCCTTGACCGCAGTGGCGGTACTCATGCCGGTGGTGGCATGGCTCTGCATGGCGATTGGGATGGAACAGGTCTGTTTCAGTCGGCTGACCAGCTGTTCAGCCACGTAGGGGCGCAGCAGGCCGGCCATGTCCTTAATGCAGATCGAGTTGCAGCCCATCTCCTCGAGCTGGCGCCCCATGTTGACCCAGTAGTCGAGATCATGCACCGGGCTAACGGTATAGGACATGGTGCCCTGTGCATGTTTGCCGGTCTTCAGGGCCGCCTTGACCGCAGTCTCCAGATTGCGCAGGTCATTCATCGCATCGAAGATGCGGAACACATCGACTCCGTTCGCAGCAGCGCGATCGACGAAGGCCTCTACCACGTCGTCGGCATAGTGCCGGTAACCGAGGATATTCTGTCCGCGCAGTAACATCTGCTGTGGGATGTTGGGCATCGCCTCCTTGAGGCGCCGGATGCGCTCCCAGGGGTCTTCTCCCAGAAAGCGGATGCAGGCATCAAAAGTTGCACCGCCCCAGCTCTCCAGCGACCAGAAGCCGACTTTGTCCAGCTTTTCCGCAATCGGCAGCATGTCGTCGATGCGCAGGCGGGTTGCAAACAGCGACTGATGCGCGTCGCGCAGGACGACATCGGTTATTCCGAGGGGTTTCTTATCGCTCATAAGGGAAACAGGCTGTGTGAAGGATAAAGGGAGTCTGTATGCGCGCAACTCTACAGCGAAATCAGACCTGTGTCGTGCGGTAGCGGGTGATCGCTGCTGAAATGACCGCGACGAGATCACTGCGCACGCCGGACTGTGTCACCACCGGCCTTACAGGACTCAATTCATTTGTGCCGTTGAGGGCCGGGGATCGGCTGAGCACTTCAGCCAAACGGGACATGGCTAACATGGTAAACACCAAGATCACCAGAAAGGAAAACACGCCCCCCATCCCCAAGAACATCAACTTCACGCCAGAGAGCATCAGATCAGAAATTAGCATAGGCACAGAGCACCCTTGGTTTTTTCAGTGTGGACGTTGTACGTTCTCTCAGCGCCCCTTGTCAAGGAGATAAAACATTAAGTATATCTAATTACCTATTGTTTTTATTGGAAAATGTACTGTTATATTAATATTATTCATAGTCTGTATTGCAATACTCAATCCTAAAAAATACTCCTCTTAGGAAAAGCAATACTTGATTACGACCCGTATTCCCAACAGATGACACTCCACTTTATTTGCTAAAATGCGCACCTCATCCCCTTCAACCCATTGTTAAATAGAATGTAAATCATGCACGGAAAAGACAGGATGGGCGAACGCACGTTGGTGCTCGCCTCCACCTCCCCGTTTCGCAAAGAATTGCTCGCCCGCCTCGGCTTATCCTTCACCACGGCTTCGCCAGAGGTGGATGAATCACCCCTCGATGGGGAGACGCCTGATGCGCTGGTGCAGCGACTTGCCCTGAAGAAGGCGCAAGCGGTGGCCGGGCAATTCCCCAACGCCCTGATCATCGGCTCAGACCAAGTAGCGACCATCGATGAACGCATTCTCGGCAAGCCAGGAGACCACGAACGGGCGTTGGAACAACTTAGCGCCGCAGCGGGACGCCGGGTGACCTTCTATACCGGGCTCTGCCTGCTCAATAGTGCCAGCAGCGAGTCACAGATCATCTGTGAGCCATTTCATGTTCATTTTCGGCCACTGGATGCCGCAGCCATTGACGACTATCTAAGGAGGGAACAACCTTATAACTGTGCCGGTTCGTTTAAATCAGAGGGGCTTGGCATCACACTGTTTGAGAAACTCGAAGGTAACGACCCCAATGCCCTGATCGGCCTGCCGCTGATCCGGCTGGTCGGGATGTTGGAAGAGGAAGGGGTTGCGGTGATTGGAGCATAATGCTTCAACACCCAGAATCAGCATATACGCGCTCTTCCTCGCCATGTAAGGGCACATGGGCGGGCATCAGGTCGTGCACGCTGGCTGCGGTATCACCAGACTGTGGACCAGACCAAAAGTCTCATCAACGCCGACATGGGTCTTCATGCCAAAGCACCATTAATTGCCTTTTTTCGTCTGATGCATATCTGGGTCACGTTTGCCTTCCCGGCTTTTGGTAGAACTGGGCGCATCAATCAGGCTGGCATCAATGATCGTACCTTCCCGTAACAGGAGTCCTGCGTTCACCCAGGTAGGCTGAAACTTCATCAAATAACTGTTTTCCAAGTTGATGCTGTTCCAGCAGGTGCCGAAAATTCAGGGTGGTGGTTTCATCGAGGATACGCTTCCTAAATAGCGATAACCCGGCAAACTGACGCGGAGGTGATTTCATACAGGACAAAGCGGGGGGATGGCCGCCAGCCCTATCCCCTGTCGAGCCTGCTTCGCATTCACTGACTGCAGCATTGATATGAACTGAGTGATCCCGCGATGGAGTTTGGGATAGTGAGGGGCTATCCGCTCTTCCAGTCGCTTCCAAGGGATGCTCTTATCCATCTCCAGCAGAAACTTCTCCCGGCGGGTCTGTTTTCGTTTGGCGGCATGCTCCGCATCTGAGAAGCTCATCGGGTCGATGCTCTTATCTCGTAAAACTGGAAAGTACTATTATCACTCATTCCAGGGGCTTGTTCAGAGTTTCCCTAACTGACAGAAGCTGGCACCGAAAGAGAAAAAACAAAGAGAAAAAACTGCGCGCAAAACTCCTTTCCCTAACTTACAATCAAAAAGCGCTTTCCTTTTTGTATGACATTGCCCCAACAGCCAAACTCTACAGCAGAGCCGCCACCGACGTCCGCACTAGCACCACCAGCCGCGGCATTGTTTTCCATAACAAACTCGCCATTTTAACAGGCAAATTTCATCACTGCTCCGTGGCGGGTAATATGATACTAAGAAGAGGACTTTATAGAGCAATTTTCCTGGGATAAGTATCAATCAAGATCCTTAAATTTTAGGTCTAATTTACACTACTCGACGTGGAATATTAATCATGGAAATTAAAAACATATTATCTTTCTTTTTTCTATCGTGTTGTTTTGTTCTATTCAAGCTGCTGACCATTTAGCAGACTCCTGCCATCAGGCCATTCTGATCCGTAGATAGGCAATTCAATCGAAAAAACAATGCAGCCAATACAAAGAAGCCACGGAAACACCGTTGCAAAGACTCTCATATTCTGTCTGCTATCTTTAATCAGCTTGACCTGCCTAGCAGCCGAACCCAGCGATGTATTTATCGGCCTGAAGATCGACCAGATCACCGGCATCAATCAGAAGGAGGAGAACTTCAGCGTTGTCGGCAGCCTGCGCATCGACTGGCGCCAGCCGCTGCTGGCATTCGAGCACGCCCCCGGTGAACCAAAACACCGCACCTACACCCTTGCCACTTTTCTCAAACTATTAGAAGAGAAGCAAATCCGCTGGCCGGCCTTCACCTACCATAACCAGCAGGGGCGAATGGACTTCCAGAACCGCCTCATCTCCCTCGCGGAGGATGGTACCATCATGTACCTCGAACGATTCACCTCCACCTTCCAGGCCCCAGCGTTCGACTTCCGGCTGTTTCCATTCGACAACCAACTCTTTTTCATCCATGTGGATTCGATCTTCCCACAGCGTCTATTCCGATTTCAGGAGATGCAGGGGTTCAGCGGACTGGGGGATCAGTTAGGCGAAGAGGAGTGGATCGTCACCGAGGTGAATACCCACCTGACGACCCACAATGAATTTACCAAAGGGGATGCCTCCCGCTTCGTGCTGGAGTTCCACGCCGAGCGCCATCTCAATTACTATCTGATGCGGATTTTGATCCCGGTGCTGCTGATCATCACCGTCTCCTGGTTCACCTTCTTCCTGCAGGACTACACCAAGCGCATCGATCTGGCCGGCGGCAATCTGTTGCTCTTCATCGCCTTCAACTTCACCATCTCCAGTGACCTGCCCCGGCTCGGCTACATCACCCTGATGGATGCCTTTCTCGTCGGCACCTTCATCATCACTGCCCTGGTGGTATTGGGTAATGTCTGGCTACGGCGCTTGGAAAATCACGGCAAACAAGCACTCGCGAGAAAGCTCGACATCTACGCTATCACCAGTTACCCACTGGCCTACCTCCTCGGTGCCCTCACCCTGTGGTTACTCTTTTTCTGGCGATCATACTGACCGTCGCTTCGTCGCTGATCTGCCAGAAAACGGAGCAGTTCTATCGTAGCAAAGAGCCCAATGCTCTCCGCAGGTGATCTCCGCCTACAGCTAGGCCTTCGATTCCGCTAGACCGCCCCTTCATTGGTATATTCAATCTAATGTATTGATTCCATTTATTTTAATGGTTTGTATTAAAAACATTTGGTAGATTAATAATCGCCACCTGCCTAGACTCCCTCAAAAGTTATAGGTTTATTACCAAGCAACTCAGTTGGGTTTTAGTGTCATGGGCAGCGAGGCGTTGATTCAGGTGACCATATCCATCCTCTTCATGGGTGGACTCGGGCTCGCGCTTTCCGCAGCCCTCGCCATCGCCAACCGCAAGCTCTGGGTCTATGAGGATCCGCGCATCGATGTGGTGGAGGAGATGCTGCCCTCCACCAACTGTGGCGCCTGCGGCACCGCTGGCTGCCGCCCCTTCGCCGAGGCACTGATCGCCGGCGAGCTACAGCCAGGCCAGTGCACCGTCAACAGCGCCGACGGCAACGAAGAGATCGCCGACTACTTGGGCGTGGAGAGCGGCGACATCGTCAAGCGCGTCGCCCGCCTCGCCTGCGCCGGCGGCAGCCATGTCGCCCGCATGCGCGCCCACTACGCCGGCCTCGACTCCTGCCGTGCCGCCGCTGCGGTCTCCGGCGGACCCAAGGCCTGCAGCTGGGGTTGTCTCGGTCTGGCCGACTGCGCCGAGGTCTGCGACTTCGAAGCCATCACCATGGATACCCACGGCCTACCGATTGTAGACAGCGCCAAGTGCACCGCCTGCGAAGACTGCGTTGAGGTCTGTCCCAAGGGGCTCTTCTCGATCCAACCGATCACCCACCGCCTCTGGGTCGCCTGCAAAAGCCAGATGGACGGTGACCTGGCCGAGGCCGATTGCGAGGTCGCCTGCACCAACTGCGAGCGCTGCGCCAAAGACAGCCCGGAAGGATTGATCACAATTCAGAATAACCTGGCGGTGATCAACTACGAAAAGAACGGCCTCGCCTCTCCCATCGCAACTCAGCGCTGCCCCACCGGCGCCATCGTCTGGCTCGATGCAGACGGTAGCGTTCACAAAGGCATCAAGGCGAAGCACATCGTGCGGGAAGAAGCGCTACCCGTGAGTTAGAAATTTTGAAGTTTGGTGGAGTAACCAATGTTCGGCAAAAAGCCTGAGAAACAATTCAAGTACCCTGGCATCCGCATGGCAATGGACGGCAATACCGCCGTGATCATGTGTGAGCGGGAGGCCTCCGACGCGGCCGGCGCCTATCCCATCACGCCATCGACGCAGATGGGCGAGTACTGGGCGGAGGAGAGAGCCAAGGGTCATATCAATATCTCCGACCGTTCACTGATCTTTGTCGAACCCGAATCCGAACACGCCGCCGCTGCCGTCACCGCCGGCATGACGATGACCGGTCTGCGCGCCACCAACTTCTCCTCGGCCCAGGGTGTCGCTTTCATGCACGAGTCGCTCTACGCGGCGGCGGGTAAACGCCTTCCCTATGTGCTGAACATCGGCTGCCGAGCCATTACCAAGGCGTCGCTCAACGTGCATTGCGGCCACGACGATTTCCACTGCATCGACGACACCGGCTTCTTCCAACTCTTCGCCAACGACGCCCAGGGCGCCGCTGACCTCAACCTGATCGGTCGCAAGGTGGCCGAACTGTCACTGACCCCCGCAGTAGTGGCCCAGGACGGCTTTCTCACCACCCATTTAATCGAACCCCTGCAGGTGCCGGAGCGCGAGCTGATTGAGGAGTTTCTCGGCCGCCCAGACGACGAGATTGAATCCCCCACCCCGGCCCAGCGGATGCTCTACGGTGAGAAGCGCCGCCGCATCCCGGCGATCTGGGACGTGGACAACCCGATGCAGTCGGGCGGCGTACAGAACCAGGACGCCTACATGCAAACTCAGGCGGCGCAGCGTCCCTACTTCTACGACCATATCACCGAGCTGACCGAACAGGTGATGGACGAGTACTACGAGCTGACGGGGCGCCGCTACGGTCGCATCGGCAGCTTCAACAGCGACAAGGCCGACTACCTGATCATCGGCATGGGCTCGATGGTAGTACAGGCACGCGGTGTCGCCGAGTATCTGCAAAAGAGCCGCAAACTGAAGATCGGTGTAATCGACATCACCCTGTTCCGTCCCTTCCCCGGCGACCTGCTCGGCAAGGCGCTGCAGGGGAAAAAAGGTGTGGTGGTGCTGGAGCGTACCGACCAGCCGCTAGCAGAAGACCTGCCACTGATGCGCGAAGTGCGCGCCGCCATCTCCAAGTGCATGGAGAACGGCCAAGCTGATAGCCAATCCGGAAACAGGCTCCCCTACCCCGACTACGCCACCTACAAGACGCTGAAAGAGGCGCCACGCCTCTACTCCGGTGCCTACGGCATGGGCTCCCGCGACCTACAGCCCGAGGGGCTGATCGGCGCCATCGAGAACATGCTGCCCGACGGTGATCAGAAGACCTTCTTCTACCTCGGCATCGACTTTGTGCGCGAGGCCGCTAACCCGAAGCAGGAGATCCACATCCAGAAGCTGCTGGAGGCCTACCCTAATGTGGGTGAGCTCTCGGTACGCGGCTCCGAAAACCCCAACCTGATGCCGGAAGGCTCCATCACGGTGCGGATGCACTCAGTGGGTGGCTGGGGCGCCATCACCACCGGCAAGAACCTGGTGATGACCCTCTACGACCTGCTCGGCTATGAGATCAAGGCGAACCCGAAATACGGTTCCGAGAAGAAGGGCCAGCCCACCACCTATTACCTCTCCGCGGCCCCCACACCAATCCCGCTCAACTGTGAATACCACTATGTGGACGTGGTGCTGAGCCCCGACCCTAATGTATTCAGCCACTCCAACCCTCTCTACGGCCTGAAAAAGGGCGGCACCCTGATCATCCAGTCGAGTCTGCAGAGCCCCGAAGCGGTGTGGGCCAGCTTTCCACGCTGGATGCAGCAGCAGGCGGTGGATGACGAGATCAAGATCTTCTACATCGACGGCTTCAAGATCGCCCGCGAGGAGGCCAGCAACCCGGAACTGCAACTGCGCATGCAGGGCAATGCCTTCCAAGGCGCCTTCTTCGCCGGCTCACCGCTAATGGAGATGGCCAGCCTCGACGAGAAGAAGCTGTTCCAATCCATCGAAGCGCAGCTGCAGGCCAAGTTCGGCGCCAAAGGCAAACGCGTGGTGGAAGACAACCTGCGCATCGTGCGTCGTGGCTTCGATGAGATCCACCCGATCACCGATATGCAGGTCGGCACTCAGAGCGTCAACCAGTTGAAGAAGGAGATCGGCCTGCCGGTGATGCTCAAACAACTGCCCGAGGGCGACGGCGGCATCGCCGACATCCACCGCTTCTGGGAGCAGACCGGCAGCTTCTACGCCAGCGGCAAGGGCTCCGACAACCTGGCCGACCCCTACCAGGCGCTATCGCTGGTGCCCGCCTCCACCGGCATCTTCCGCGATATGACACAGATCCGCTTCGACTACCCGAAATGGGTGGCGGAGAACTGTACCGCCTGCGGCGACTGCTACACCGTCTGCCCCGACTCCTCGATCCCCGGCCTGGTCAACACCATCAGCGAGATCTTCAACTCGGTCATTAACCGGATCGAAGCCGGTGGCATGCCGACCCAGTACCTGCGCCGCGAAACCCGCAAGGTGGAGAAGCGGCTGCGCGAACTGATCAAAGAGCAGGGGGCGAACGCCAGAGTCCGCGACCTGCTCGACCAGGCGATCCTGGAGACCATTGCCGCCAGCGACCTGGAGGCGGACGCCAAGACCAACGACGAACAGGGACGTCCTAATGACGCGGGAGCAGGGATGCGCAGGAGCGCCCTGGAGGCGGAATTCGGCCGCTTCATCGACGGTCTCGGCAGCTTCGACTTCGCTGTCACCAAGCCCTACTGGAACATCAAAGAGAAGAAGGCCCCCAACAGCGGCGGACTCTTCTCCATCACCGTCAATCCTTACACCTGCAAGGGCTGCATGGAGTGTGTGGATGTCTGTGACGACTTGGCGCTAGTCGCCGAGCATCAGGACAACGCAGCCATCGAACGGCTGCGCAACGACTGGAATTTCTGGCTCGATCTGCCCACCACCAACGAAATCTACAGCCGTATCGACGACCTCGACGAGAAGATCGGCGCGCTGGAGACCCTGCTGCTCGACAAACACACCTACAGCTCAATGGAGTGCGGCGATGGCGCCTGCCTGGGCTGTGGCGAGAAGACCGTCACCCACCTCTTCACCGGCACAGTCACCGCGCTGATGCAGCCGCGAGTAAAACGGCAGCTGGCGAAACTAGACGACCTGATCGCCCAACTGGAGCAGCACATCCGCCTCAAGCTCGCCTCCGGTGTCGACTTGAGCGACCCCAATGCGATCAATGAAGCGGCAGAAACTGATGAAGGCGATCTGACCCTCGCCCGGTTGAGCGACACCATCGACCCAGGGCATGAGAACACCCTGCTCGACAGGGAGTGGCTGAAACGGGTAACAGGCATACTAAACCAACTGCGCGACCTGCACTGGCACTACCGCGAAGGCCCGAGCAAAAAAGGCCGCGCCGCGATGGGCATAGTCAACTCAACCGGCTGCACCTCGGTGTGGGGCTCCACCTACCCCTTCAATCCCTACCCCTTCCCTTGGGCCAGCCATCTGTTTCAGGACAGCCCCTCCATGGCGATGGGCCTGTTCGAGGGCCACATGGCGAAGATGGCCGACGGCTTCAAGGCGATCCGCCGTGCCGAGCTGGAGCTTGCAGATAGATACAATCCTGTGGAGCACGACCCCTTCTTCCAGCAGTTCAGCTGGAAAGAGTTTAGTGAGGACGAGTGGCTGATGTGCCCGCCGGTGGTCGCGGTGGGCGGTGACGGCGCGATGTACGACATCGGCTTCCAGAACCTCTCCCGCGCCCTGGCATCCGGTATGCCGATCAAGGTGCTGGTGCTCGACACCCAGGTCTACTCCAACACTGGCGGTCAGGCCTGCACCTCCGGCTTCATCTCCCAGATAGCCGATATGTCCCCCTACGGCAAAGCGATGAAGGGCAAAGAGGAGATGCGCAAAGAGATAAGCCTGATCGGCGTAGCACATCGCACCAGCTATGTGCTGCAGGGCTCGCTGAGCAACATCACTCACCTGATCGAGGGCTATATTGACGGTCTCAACAGCCGCCGGCCGGCCCTGTTCAACATCTACGCGGTCTGCCAGCCGGAGCACGGCGTCGCCGACGATGCTACCGCACGCCAGTCAAAACTGGCGGTGGAGTCCCGCGCCTATCCGCTGATGAAGTTCGACCCGGATGCGGGTGAGACCCTGGAAGAATGCATCGACCTAGAGGGCAACCCGGCGCTTGAAGGGGACTGGCCGAGCTACACTCTTGATTACGTCGATGAGCACGGCAAAGAAGCAAAACTGGAACTGCCGATGACCTTCGCCGACTTCGCCGCCACCGAAGGGCGCTTCCGCAAGCACTTCCGCAAGGCGCCGCCGGAGACCTGGGGTGACGAGATGATCCCCTTCCACGAATTCCTCGACATGGACGATGACGAGCGGGAGGGCAACTACCCCTACATCTGGGGCGTCGATGGAAAGAACCGCCTGATGCGCATCCTCTGCTCTGCAGAGATCGTCAAATCTGCTGAAGAGCGCCGCCAATTTTGGCACCAGCTCAAGAGCATCGCCGGCGAACTCGACAAGGTGGATGTGGATGCCCTGGTGGAACAGGCCAAGGTCGATATGGCCAACCGCCTCAGCTCCACCCTGCTATCGATGGCAGCCTCCGGCAATGCGGCGGCACTGACCGGCGCAGTCTCCGCCAATGGCAGCGGCGCGGCGACGGCCGGGAGCAACAGCGGCACCATCGCCGAGGGCTATGAACCGGTCTGGATCGAAACCCCCGAATGCACCGCCTGTGACGAGTGCACCGGGATCAACCCGAAGATCTTCGCCTATAACGACGACAAACTGGCCATAGTCATCGACCCCCAGGCGGGTAGCTACAAAGACATCGTCAAGGCGGCAGAGAAGTGCACCGCCGGCTGCCTGCATCCCGGTACACCCTGGAACATGGGTGAGAAGGATGTGGAGAAACTGATCAAACGGGCAGCCAAGTTCCAGTGAGTCAAAAGCATAACGCAAAGGCCGTAAGGTTATTAATGATGCCAATCACTAAGGAAAGCATATCGTTGCCGACGAAGATGAGGACAGCGAAAAAGTCCATGAATTTATCTTTCTTGGTGTCCGTTGCGTCTCCTTTGCGCCCTTTGCATTCCCACTTTTTTTTCTCGCTAGGGAGTGATGAGCGATGAGCTTGTTCGGGCTTTTCGGCCGGGGCTCTTTTCAGCACGGCATTCATCCGCCGGATAACAAGCAGCAGACTGCCTCACAGCCAATCCGTCGACTGCCGTTTCCCGAACTGCTGGTGCTGCCGCTCGATCAGCACATCGGCAAACCGGCCAGAGTGATCGTCAACAAGGGCCAGGAGGTGGTGCGCGGCGAGCCGATTGCCGAGGCGGACGGCTTTGTCTCAGTGCCGATCCACGCACCGGCGACGGGACGCATCAAAGGCATCGAGCTGATGCCGACGGCGCGCGGGCCGAAGTCGCTATCGATCCTGCTCGAGGTCTATGAGGGGTCCACCCAAGAGGTGTTGTGGGGATCGGAGCGCGACATCGGCGCACTCTCCCCACAGCAGCTGATCCAGGCGGTGCAAGAGAGCGGCATGGTCGGGCTAGGCGGCGCCGCCTTCCCTTCCCATGTCAAGCTGACCCTCCCAGAGGGCAAGCAGGTGGATACCCTGGTGGTTAACGGCTGTGAGTGTGAGCCCTATCTGAGCTGCGATCACCGGGTGATGCTGGAGCACCCGAAAGCGCTGATGCGCGGCATCCGCTACGCGATGCGCGCCACCGGCACCAAGCAGGCGGTGATCGGCATCGAAGATAACAAGATGGATGCGGTAGAGCAGCTGCAGACCCATGCCCCCCGAGACGACACCATCAAGGTAGTGGCAGTAGAGACCAAATATCCCCAGGGATCGGAAAAGATGCTGATCAAGTCAGCATTGGGCCGTGAAGTCCCTGCCGGCGGCCTGCCTGCGGATGTAGGCGTGGTGGTCAACAACGTCGGCACCCTGGCTGCGCTCGGCCAACTGCTGCCAAAGGGCGAAGGACTGATCGAACGGGTGATCACCGTAGCCGGCCCCGGCGTGAAGCACCCCGGCAACTATCTCGTCCCATTGGGCACTCCGATCGGTTTTGTGCTGGATCAGGTGGGTTACAGCGGCGGACAGAACGAATTCATCCTCGGTGGCCCGATGATGGGCCCAGCGGTCTCCGCGCTGGAGACACCGATCACCAAAGGCAGCTCCGGCCTGCTGGTGCTCAATGAACCGAACATCAACTCGGAGACCCGCCGCATCTGGCCCTGCATCAAGTGCGCGCGTTGCGTCGACGCTTGCCCGATGCACCTCAACCCGTCGCAGCTGGGCCAGCTGGCAGCAAAACGCCAATACCAAACCATGGCGGAGCGCTACCATCTCAACGACTGCTTCGAGTGCGGCTGCTGCTCCTATGTCTGCCCCTCCAACATCCCGCTGGTGCAGTACTTCCGCATCGCCAAGGCGATCAACCGGGAACAGGCGGCTTGATAAAAAATGACCAATAAACCGCAAATCGAACTGCGCACCACCCCCCACGCCCATGCGGCGGACGATGTGGTGAAGATCATGCGCAACGTAGTCTATGCGTTGCTGCCGATCGCGACCTGGTCAGTCTGGCAGTTTGGCCTGAGCGCGCTGGCACTGTTGCTGACCGTGACACTCTCCTGTCTGCTGTTCGAGCGGCTATTCAACCAGATGCGCGGTGAACCCAGCAGCCTCGGTGACTGGTCCGCCACCATCACCGGGCTGCTGCTCGCCTTGACCCTGCCGCCCGGTTTTCCGCTCTGGATGGGAGTTGTCGCCGCTTTTGCCGCCATCGCCCTCGGCAAGGCCCTGTTCGGCGGCCTGGGCATGAACGTGCTCAACCCGGCCCTGGTTGGACGTGCGTTTGTCCAGGCCGCCTTCCCGGTCGCAATCACCAGCTGGATACCGTCCCTGTTCGACGGCCGTTTCAGCCATTTTGTACCGACCACCCTGACCCTGCCCTTCCTGAAACCACCGGCGCTTGGCGATTGGGTGGAGCAGGTGCGGATCGATGCCTTCAGCGGCGCCACCCCACTAGGTCTGCAGAAATTCGAAGGTATCGAGACCAACAGCCTCGACCTATTGCTGGGCACCGCCACCGGCTCCGCCGGTGAGACCTCCGCTCTTTTAATCCTCCTGTGCGGACTCTATCTCGCATTCCGTCGCATGCTCGACTGGCGCATCCCGCTGTCGGTGATGGCGGGCGTGGTGCTGACTAGCGGCGCTTTTTATCTGAATGATCCGGCCAATACACCGGATCCACTCTTCATGCTGTTCTCCGGCGGCCTGATGCTGGGGGCCTGGTTCATGGCCACCGACATGGTGGGCTCTCCGGTCACTCCCCGGGGAGTGATAATCTACGGCCTGCTGATCGGCTTTCTCACTGTCATCATCCGACTCTTTGGCGGGCTCTCTGAAGGGGTGATGTACGCCATCCTGCTCGGCAACGCCGCCACCCCACTGATCGACCAGTTCACCCAACCCCGGGTGTTTGGCGCAAGGGCAAACCGATGAGTCTGGCCGAGCACGAACTGCAGCAGCCGGCCACACCCACCGGCAGGATGATCCGTACCCTCGGCGGTATCGCCATGCTCTCCGGTGCGCTGGTGGTCACCACTGTGCATCTGACCAAACCAGCCATCGAAGAGAATCAGCGCCGCGCCATCGAGGCGGCGGTATTCCAGGTGATCCCCGAGGCAGTCTCGCACCGAGATTTCATCGTCACCGATCAGGGCATCACACCCGTCAGTGATAAAGATCCAGGCAGTGGAACCCGCATCTATGCCGGCTTCGACGCCCAGGGCCAACTGCGCGGCATCGCCGCCAATGCAGGGGCCCAGGGTTATGCCAATGTGATCCATCTGCTCTACGGCTACGATCCGGCCTGCCAGTGCATCCGCGGCATCAAGGTGTTGAAGCTAACCGAGACCCCAGGCCTAGGCGACAAGATCATCACGGATGCCAGCTTTGTCGCCAATTTCGACCAGCTCGACGCCCGCCTCGACTCGGCCGGCACAGTCCTCGAACACCCGATCGTCACCGTCAAGCACGGCAGCAAACACAACCCCTGGGAGATCGACGCCATCTCCGGCGCCACCATCTCCTCCAAGGCGGTGGGCAAGGCGTTGAACCAATCAGCCGGAGCCCTGCTGCCGCAACTCACTCCCCATCTCGATCAGATCGAACCCGAGCCCGTCACACCGCCAAACAGACAGGTGGAAGAATGAGCAGAAAACAGGAAAACCAGGTCAGTTGGGAGACCTTCACCGCCGGCCTCTGGAGAGAGAACCCGGTATTCGTGATGCTGCTCGGCATGTGCCCGGTGCTGGCGGTAACCAACTCCGGTATTAATGCGCTGGCGATGGGACTGGCAACGACCTTTGTGCTGCTCGCCTCCGGCCTGCTGATCTCGCTGATGCGCAATATGATCCCCAGGCAGGTGCGGATCGCCACCTACATCGTTATCATCGCCACCTTCGTCACCATCGTCGACTACACGATTCAGGCGATCTCCCTCGATCTCTACAACGCGCTCGGCGCCTTCATCCAGCTGATTGTCGTCAACTGCATTATCCTCGGTCGCGCTGAGGCCTATGCCTCAAAAAATCGCCCCATCAAGACCTTCATCAACAATCTTGGCATGGGGGCCGGCTTTACTTTCGCCCTGCTCTGCCTCGGTGTGGTGCGCGAGGTGCTTGGCGCCGGCGCACTGTTCGGCATCGATCTCTTCGGCGAGGCATTTCAGCCCTGGGTGGTGATGGTCTTGCCGCCAGGAGGCTTCATTGTGCTGGGGGCCTGGTTACTGCTGTTCGAGTGGATCAATCAGCGCCGTGAAGCCGCAAAACTGGCAGCAGTGGAGCAAAGTTAAGGAGAAAGAACATGCCAACCGAATCACTCAGCTTCATCTTTCTCAACGCAGTGTTGGCCAACAACTTCGTGCTGGCGCTGTTTCTCGGCCTCTGCCCCTTTCTCGGCGTCTCGGGAAAGCTCGACACCGCCCTGCCAATGGGGCTGGCGACGATGTTCGTGATGCTGGTCAGCTCAGTTTGCGCCTTCGCCATCAACCAGATACTGGTTACCTTCGACATCGAATTTCTGCGCCTGATCGCCTACATCGCAGTGATCGCCAGCGCAGTGCAGCTGGTGGAGATGACACTGAAGAAGTTCACCCCGGCGCTGTTCCGCTCCCTCGGCATCTTCCTGCCACTGATCACCACCAACTGCGCGATCCTTGGCCTAGCGCTGTTCCAGACCTTCAAGGAGTACGACTTTCTGCAGTCGCTAGTCTATGCGATCGGTGCCGGTACCGGCTTCATTCTCGCCATCCTACTAATGGCCGGACTGCGCGAAAAATTGGAGCTCTCCACCCTGCCGAGTCTCTCCCAGGGTGCGGCCATCAGTCTGATGCTCGGTGGCCTGCTATCGCTCTCTTTCATGGGATTTGCCGGACTGGGAGGCGGGTGAGATGTGGGACTACTTGATCGCCATGAGCGTGATCCCGCTGCTACTGCTGGGCTGGCTATTGGTGCAGTCGCTGGCACGGCGGTTTGCCAAGGCCCACCCAGAGTTCGGCCCGCCCCCGCAAGAAGGAGGCGGTTGCGGTGGCAACTGCCTATGTGGCAGTGGTGGAAGCTGCAAACGGGAACAAACTAAGACGAATAAATAATCTTTTGTGTGCCGCCTATCACAAAAAAAAGCCTTCCATTAGCGTGGGATATCGGCACACACAGGTAACATCTTTTTTTAGTGGAGATCAACATGGAAGTACATCCAGCAGATTTCCCAGGCTCCAACAAGGCATCTGACGCGAGGGCAACACCATGCGTAATTCAAATCAGCTTATGAAGAACGAGGGCGATACTGTGGCAGAACAAATCATCTGGTTCGAGAACCTGGGAATGGACGACGTGGAACAGGTCGGTGGCAAAAACGCCTCCCTGGGCGAGATGATCAGTAACCTCGCTGAAACTGGGGTCAGCGTGCCCGACGGCTTTGCCACCACCGCCCACGCCTTCCGCGAGTTTATCCGCTACAGCCGCCTCGATCAGCGCATCGACCCTCTGCTGGCAAAGCTCGACGTGGACGACGTAGAGGCCCTCGCCGAAGCGGGCCGTACTATCCGCCAGTGGGTGGTGGAGACCCCTCTGCCGGAAGCGCTACAGAACGCGGTGGTGCATGCCTACCAGAAGATGACCCGCGCAAGCGGTGTCGAACCGGCGGTGGCGGTACGCTCTTCGGCCACTGCGGAGGATCTGCCCGACGCCTCCTTCGCCGGCCAGCAGGAGACCTTCCTCAACGTACGCGGCATCGACGATGTGCTGATTGCCATCAAGCAGGTGTTCGCCTCACTCTACAACGACCGCGCCATCGCCTATCGGGTGCACCAGGGCTTCAACCACGACGAGGTGGCACTCTCCGCCGGCATCCAGCGCATGGTGCGTTCCGACATCGGCTCTTCAGGCGTGATGTTCACCCTCGACACCGAATCAGGCTTTCGCGACGTAGTCTTCATCACCAGCGCCTTCGGTCTCGGCGAGACGGTGGTACAGGGCGCAGTCAACCCGGATGAGTTCTACGTCCACAAAGAGAATCTCTCTGCTGGTCGCCCCGCCATCCTGCGCAAAACCCTCGGCAGTAAGGCGATCATGATGACCTACGGCAAGGCGGGCGAGGAGAACGTCATCACCATCGATGTACCGGAGGCTGACTGCAAACGCTTCTCCCTCTCCGATGAGCAGGTGGAAGCCCTCGCCCGCCAGGCGCTGATCATCGAGCAACACTACGGCCGTCCGATGGACATCGAGTGGGGTCTGGATGGTGAAGATGGCCAGCTCTACATCCTGCAGGCGCGCCCCGAGACGGTGGAGAGCCGGGTCGATCACGCCAAGGTGGAACGCTTTCGTCTCGAAGAGCAGGGCACTGTGTTGGCTCAGGGTCGCGCCATTGGCCAGCGTATCGGCACCGGCACCACCAAAGTGATCAACGACATCTCCGAGATGGCCAGGATTCAGCCAGGCGACGTGCTGGTGACCGACATGACCGACCCCGACTGGGAGCCGGTGATGAAACGCGCCGCCGCCATCGTTACCAACCGCGGCGGCCGCACCTGCCACGCGGCGATCATCGCCCGCGAGCTGGGCATTCCGGCGGTAGTGGGCTGCGTCGACGCCACCGACAAACTGAGCGACGGCCAGGTGGTAACTGTCTCCTGCGCCGAGGGCGACGACGGCTTTATCTATGAGGGACAGCTCAACTTCAGCGTCACCGAAGGTGACAGCGGCGCACTGCCGGAGCTGGACACCAAGATCATGATGAACATCGGTAACCCGAGCCACGCCTTCGCCTTCAGCCGCATCCCCAATGCCGGCATCGGTCTGGCACGGCTGGAGTTCATCATCAACACCACCATCGGCATGCACCCACTGGCGCTCTTGGAGTTTGACCAGCTGCCTGAAGAGTTGCAGGCGCAGATCAGCGATCAGTGCGCCGGCTACGCCGACCCAGTCTCCTTCTATATCGACAAATTGGTGGAGGGCATCGCCACCCTGGCGGCGGGATTTCAGGGACATCCGGTGATTGTGCGCATGTCGGATTTCAAATCGAACGAATACGCCAACCTGATCGGCGGCGAGCGCTACGAACCCAGCGAAGAGAACCCGATGATCGGCTTTCGCGGTGCCTCCCGCTATCTCTCCGACAGCTTCCAGCCCTGCTTCGAGCTGGAGTGCCGAGCGCTGAAGCGAGTACGCGAGGAGATGGGCTTCGACAATGTGGAGATCATGATCCCCTTCGTGCGCACCCTGGAAGAGGCGGCTCAGGTGCAGGCGCTACTGGCGGCCAACGGTCTGAAGCGCGGCGAAAACGATCTGCGCGTAATCATGATGTGCGAACTGCCCTCCAACGCGGTGCTGGCGGAGGAGTTTCTCGAGCACTTCGACGGCTTCTCCATCGGTTCCAACGACATGACCCAGCTGACCCTGGGGCTGGATCGCGACTCCGCGCTGATCGCCGACAAGTTCGACGAGCGTAACCCGGCGGTGAAGAAGATGCTTGGCATGGCGATCACAGCCTGCCGCAAGCAGGGCAAGTATGTCGGCATCTGCGGTCAGGGTCCATCCGACTATCCGGATCTAGCCCAGTGGCTGCTGGAACAAGGCATCAGCAGCATCTCCCTCAACCCGGACACGGTGGTCAGCACCTGGCAGTCGCTGGCCACCCAAAGTTGCTAGAAGCTGCAGCGGCCAAGCTATAGATCGGGCTGTGCACGACATCATCCTTGATTTTAATCGATGACACGCGGCGGCCACGGGCCGCCCTATATTTCACGGTGAGTCGAGCTCCGTTTGGCCCCGCTCCAGCCGGCGAAACAGCCGCCAGCTGGCGTGGAACCAGAGCCAGGCGAGGCCGGCTGTCAGCCAGTCGAAGAGCACAAAATCGGTCAGCGGCCGGAACACACGGTCATGCAGCCAGAGACCGGGTCGGCGGCGGACCCCCAACAGCCGTTGCAGCACCAGATCGAACAGGAAGAAGAGTTGCCAGGCATGACCACGCACATAACGCCCGGACGCCAGCCAGCGCTGTCGGGCCACGCGACTGCCGACCTCCCGGTTCAGCGCATCAATCAAGCGGAAGATCGGCGCCAGCTGCAGCTGCCCGGTCTGCGACTGGTTACGATAGACTGATGCGACACGCTCGAAGAAAGCATCCAGGCCGATAGCGTGAAAATTCATGATCAGTGCCGAGAGGATCATGCGCCGACCCAGCCCCTCTTGCTCGAAACGGCGCACCGAGGTTTCCAGGGTACCCGGCAGGGTGATCCACTCTCCTTTGCTGCGGATCGTCTCGGCCAGGCGTTGATCCTCCAGAAACCAGAGCGACTCATCGAACCCACCGAGTGCATCGAACAGGCTACGCGGCAGCAGAAACCCCTGATCGCCATTGGTACACTCCGGCCGGTTGAGGGCGCTCTTCTCTTCGTAGTAGTGGTAGACGAACCCCTGATCGGGGCGGCTGCGGCGAAAACTCAGGCGAAAATGGCCAGCAATGCGTTGCTGACCACGCGCCTGCATCGCCTGTTTGAGCGCAGCCAAGGCATCGGCCAACTGCCGCTCATCAGTCAGGCCCGAGTCCGCATGCAAGAACAGTAGGAACGGAGAAGAGCTGACGGCGGCACCAGCATTCATCTGCCGCCCCCGCCCCGCATCCGTTGCCACAACCCTAACCCCGTGGGCGGTGGCGATCGACAGGGTCGAATCCCGCGAACCACCATCGGCTAGGATCAGTTCCAGTTCAATATCCTGCTGTCGCCACAACTGCTTCAGTAACAGCGGCAGGGCATCTTCCTCATCGATAGCCGGGATGATGACACTGAGTTGAGAAGCGCTAGAGAGCATAAAAAAATGCGGCCATAGCAACTGGATCCAAGATGGCACGATGATCCCACAGGGATTGCTGGAAACGTAGGGCATCGGCTTCCACAACCACCTCCTCCATGCGTTCCATGTTCTTTCTCTGCGCTTGCATCAGACCATTGATATCGTGTGTGGCCAAATGAAATACGGACCTTGTCTTGTTCGTGAAATGTAATTTGAAACAGTATTGAAAATCTTAGAATCGCCCTACAATGCGATTTATTATATTTATACTCCTATTAGATAACCAAGATGACCTTGGCAATCCTCATTTGATGCTTTTCCTTTCATTGCTTGGCAGGTCATTCATGCCATATATTTTATATTTTTCAATCAGTTATTTTTAGGTCCAGTCAGACAAAGTAATCCTAAAGTATTGCCTCTTCCCGCCGAATATCGATGTATTCGATATTTTTTAACTAATCGATATCTCTAACGCCGAGACGGCATGCAGCCGGGCCCCGTTCAAACGCACTCAAAAGAAGGCTGAACCATGAAAAGACTGATCGGCAGCTTCATCCAACATTCCCTGGATCTGGTGGGAATCAAGCGCATCCGCAGCCAGTTGCTAACGCTCAATGTCCTACTGATCGCCTTTGGTCTGTTTTCGATTGCATCCATCTACTGGAGCCTCGACAGTGACGCCGCTGCCATCAACATCGCCGGCCGCCAGCGCATGTTAAGCCAGCGGGTGGCTAAGGAGGCGTTGATGGTGGTTCAGGGGGTGGAATCGCCGGCGGTGGTACAGAAAACCCTGGCGCTGTTCGAAGATTCCCAGCACCGACTGCTCCTGGGAGATCCCGAAGCAGGCATCACCCCGCCAATGAACGAGGCTATCCGGCAACAGTTGGCAAAGACCAGCCAACTCTGGTCGGCCTACCGGCGGCACTTGGAGGCCTATCTCGCCACCCCCTCCCCCGACAGCCTGAAGGCGATTCGGGAAAAGGCCCAAAAAGTACAGGAGGAGGCCAACCTGGCAGTCAAGCTAATGGAGAGAGAGGCCAACCACCAGGTCTTCCTGCGAGCCGGCTGGGCCATCGGCATGATCGTCGTCCTGCTGCTCTTCACTAACAATATCCGTATCTATACCCTGCATACACTGATGGACCCAATCGAGACCCTGCGTAACCGGTTCCTGCGGGTCAGCGAAGGGGACTTCACGCAACCGATGCCCGAATCCGATCTGGACAACGAAGTAAGCCAGACTAGCCGCGCCTACAACGCCATGCTGGTGGAGATCGGGAACATGGTGCGCCAAGTGATCGATGACGCCATCCACATCGGTCAGGAGGCAATCAACCTGACCTCGGTGGCCGAGATCTCCCGGAACGGGGCGCGCAAGCAGTATATCGAGATCAACCAGTTATCCAGTGCTATGAACACCACTTCCGATGCAGTTCAGGACGTGGCCCGCAGCGCTGCCCAAGCCGCGGATGCGGCAGAGGAGACCAACCAGGAGGCGGTCTCCGGCAAGAGAATAATGACCCAGTTAGCGGATGTGATGGATGCCTTAATGCAGCAGAGCGGCGCCGCAGCGACGGTAGTCGGTGAGCTGGAACAGGACAGCCAGTCCATTGGTCAGGTGCTGGAGGTGATCAAAGGCATTGCGGAACAGACCAACCTACTGGCCCTTAATGCAGCCATCGAAGCGGCCCGCGCCGGTGAGCAAGGACGCGGCTTCGCCGTGGTAGCCGACGAAGTCCGTGCCCTGGCGGCCCGCACTCAGACCTCCACCGAAGAGATCCGCCAGATCATCGAACGCCTGCAACAACAGTCGAAGAAGGCTGTGGTAACCATGGAGGAGAGCCGGCTCCAAGCGGACGAGGGTAGCAGCCGCGCCGTCGAGGCCAGCAATGCCATGGAGAAGATCATCGATGCCATCGGCACCATCACCAGCATGAATACCCAGATCGCCACTGCTGCGGAGGAACAGGGACAGACCGCTGAGCTCATGAGTCGAAATGTCGAGACCATCGGGACCGTGGCAGCGGAAACCGCCGAGGCAGCGGACAAGACGATCCAGGTCAGCAGCATGCTCAGCCAGGGGCTAGATTCCCTCCGCTCCCAGGCCAGCCGTTTCCGGATCGATGCCACATGAGGGGAACTGAGCATGGCGGGGTCAAACCAGGCGTTGCATTCGACAACTTGCGGTGGCCCCTGGGGGATCAGTCGGTTGCGGGCAGTAACTCCGCCACCACCTGCAACAGGGTCCTGGGTTCCACCGGCTTGCGCAAGAAACGGCTGATACCCATCTCATGGGCACGTTTCTCGTCCAGGCTCTCACTATTGCCGGAATAGATAATAACCGGCAACCCAGGACGAATTGCCAGCAGACGACGGGCTAGTTCACTGCCGGTCATATTGGGCATGATCTGGTCGCTGATCACCAGATCGAATGATTCGGGTGCGTCCATAAAGCACTCCAAGGCCTTCTGTGCATTATCCACTGCCGTGACCCTGCATCCTTGGCTCTGTAACAGGTCTTGCAGATAGTCGATGAGTGAATGTTCATCATCTACCACCAGCAGATGTCCGCTGATCCGCTCTGGTACGGTGGTGTCAGGCGACGACGAAAGCCTTTCGTTTTTCAATGCCATTTCGGCGGCGAGCGGCAGCAGCAACCGAAAGCAACTACCTTCCCCGGGTACGCTATTCACCAGGATATGACCGCCATGTTGCTCAACAACACCCCTCGTCACGGCCAGCCCCATGCCACTCCCCTCGTCCAGCTCCTTGGTGGTGAAAAAGGGGTCGAAGATGTGATTCAACTGACCCGGCTCTATACCCACTCCCTCATCACTCACCGAGAGTTCCACCCATTCACCATTGAGGATCTTGTGACAGCTGGCGCATTCGGCCTGAACCTGCTTCAACCGGTGCAGGCTAATATGGATCATGCCCCGCCCCCCCATCGCGTCCCTGGCATTGATGCAGAGGTTTACCAGGGCCTGATGGGCCTGAACCGGATCGATGTAGACCGGCGGCGTGTCAGGATCAAGATCGGTCTCAAAGGTGATACCTGTAGTCATGGGCGCCTGCAGCATCTTCACCACCTCCTTGACGAGGGGGATAAGCTGAAGGCACTGGGGTTCACTCCCGCTGCCCCGACTGAATCGCAATAGCTGTGCCACCAGATCCCGGGCACGTTCACCGGCAGTCTGAACTTCGTACAGATAGTCCCTCATCTTTGCCGGGCATTCGCCAGCAAAACGTTCTATTGCCAGGCCGGTATAGCCGAGAACACTAGCGAGAATATTGTTAAAATCATGGGCGATGCCGCTAGTAAGCCGCCCCACCGCCTCCATCTTTTGTGCCTGCGCCAATTCCCGGCGCAGCCGTTCCCGTTCACTAGCGGCCAGGTGCAGTTCCGTGATGTCGCTGCCTGAGCTGAAAGTGCCCGTAATCCTTTCCTCATCATCACGGACAGTGGCATTGCGCCAGGCAATGAGCCGCCGCTCCCCACTGCGCGTGACAATTTCATTCTCCACATAAGTATGCAGATCGACACGACCCTGCATGATCTCATCGAAGATCTGCCGGACCGGCTCTACCTCCCCGTCAGGCAGCACCGTTTCAAACCAGTCCCGCCCCTCGAGGCTGCCCGGCTCATAGCCGAGGATCTCGTATCCCTTGCGGTTGAGTAGTTTGATATGCCCCTGTTGGTCGAGCCCCAGTAGCATCACCTCCGCCACCTCCAGATAGCGCTCGGCCTGCAGGTGCTCCCGGATCAATGCCTGCTCCGCCTGCTTGCGCCGGGTGATGTCTGTCATTACGCCACCGATGCGCACGGGGCGGCCTTGCGCATCCATGATCACCGACTTGTTGTCGAGTACCCAATGCACTTCGCCATCAGGATGGCAAATACGGTACTCGAGCTCGACCCGTCCATCATCCCAGAGGCGGGCGGTTCTCTCCTCAACACCCTTGCGGTCCTGCGGATGCACAGCCTCAAGCCAGAGCTCCGGCTGTTCATCGAAGGCCTTGGCGGGACGACCGTAGATCTCCTCCACAGCACGGTTGACATAGAGGATGCGGCTGCCATCGAGCTCGGCGGCCCAGACCCCTTCCCTGAGCGAGTCGAGCAGTTCCTGAAACTGGGTCTCCCTCGCTTGCAGATCGGCCATCGCCTGTCGCAGCTCACTGATATCAACACAGATGCCAAGCACCCGTTCGATTCCATCCTCCCCTTCATCCATCAGGCGGCCATTACAATGCAACCAGACCGTCCGACCACTCTTGTGCCGCACCTGCATCTCAAGGGAGACCCGTTGCGCATCGCCCCGGCGCAATCGTTCTATCTCTTCCTCGATTTGACGCTGGCTCTCGGGCAACGCCAGTTTGATCCACTCCGCCCAGGCGTCACTCAGATCTTTAGGCTGGTAGCCCAACAGGCGGAACAGCATTGGATCCCCCAGCAAGCGCCCAGTTTCCGGCCAGAGCTCCCAGGCGGCGACCCGGCCCGCCTGCGCCACCAGGTGATAGCGCGCCTCCGAGGCGATCAGCCGCTGCTCCATCGACTTACGCCGATCTATGTCCACATGGGTGCCGACCATGCGCAAGGGCTGGCCTGCAGCATCACGCTCCACCACCCGTCCCCGGGCAAGTATCCATTTCCAGCGGCCACCCTTGGTGCGCAGCCGATGATCTATGGCGTATTCTGGGGTACGGCCCGCGAAATGGGCCTCCAGCGCCGCCTCAGCCAATGGCAAGTCATCGGGATGGACGCGATCGGTCCAGCTACGGTAGTTCGGCGGCAGCTCGCCGTGCTCGAAACCAAGCATGGTCTCCCAACGTGGGCTGAAATAGGTCTCACCGGTCGCAACATGCCAGTCCCAGATACCGTCAGTGGCATTCTCCAACGCCAGCGACAGCCGGGATTCGCTCTCGCGCAGCGCCTCCTCGAAGTGCCGCTGGGCGGTAACATCAAACAGAGCGCAGTATGTATTGGCACAAATATCCTCAGCCTCTCCATGCCAGAACTCCCGACGCACACGGATCTCCACTTTCAGAATCAACTCCCGACCATCACGATGGCACAGGAGCAGCTCTGTGCCCCCGATATCTTCGCCACGCAAAAAGCGGACATAGGTCGCATCAAAGGCCGGTAGTCCCCGTTCGGAGATCAAGCTACGCATGGGTCGGCCCAAAGCCTCCTGCCGTGAATAGCCGGTCAAGCATTCCCACTGATGATTGACCTCACGAATGTTTCCCTTTGAATCGACAGACTGATAGGCGACCGGCGCCTCTGCGTAAAACTGGCGGTAGTGGTCCCGGTTCTCTATCAATGCCTGCCGATGGCGCGCGGCAATGGCCGCCTCACGTCGCAACAGCAGAAAGAAAATCAGCGAGATAACCAGCAGATACAACCCTTCCTTCCAGGCCTCCTGCCATTCGGGAGGAGTAGTGTTCGGGAAGAGCCCGCTGATAACAGTGTCGCCCCCCAACAACCAGAGCCCAGCCACTAGGGCGAAGATCAGGGTCAGCAGCAACGTGCGGCGAAAGCCATCATCCCATGCCTTCACCGAAGCCTCCTCCACTGTCCGGCCATCGCCCAGCGACAGGCAGTACTTGAGGTGATGATGAGTGAGGGGCAAGGGGCCGTCACGTCAATGTCCGACATAGCGCTGGGTGAATAGCTTTGACGTCATGGGCCGCCCGAAGAGCCATCCCTGTCCCTCCTGGCAACCATGCTGTCGAAGGAAATCGCGTTGCGCCTCCGTCTCCACCCCCTCAGCAATAGTCTGCAAGCCAAGCCCCTGCCCCAAGGCGATCACCGCCCGCGCGATGGCCTTATCCTTACCTGCATTGGGCAGATTGCAGACAAAGGCCCGGTCGATCTTCAGTTTGTCCACCGGCAGGTGCTGCAGATAGCTGAGAGAGGAGTAGCCGGTGCCAAAGTCATCCACCGAGAGCTGCACACCTAGGGATTTGAGTTCCTGCAGCATCGTCAGAGTCTGGCCAGTCTGTTCCATGATGACGCTTTCCGTGATCTCCAGCTCCAGGCGGGTGGGATCAAGGCCGCTCAGCTCCAGCGCCGTTGTCACCCGTTCCACCAGGGTGCCACGCCGTATCTGCACACCTGAGACATTGATCGCGATGCGGCCGAAGGAGATGCCTTGAGCCTGCCATTCCACGGCTTGGCGGCAGGCGCTCTCCAGCACCCAGGCGCCGATGGGTTCAATCAACCCCGTCTCTTCCGCCAGCGGGATAAACCTGTCAGGGGTCACCAGTCCCTCCTGTGGATGATGCCAGCGCAGCAGTGCCTCGGCACCACACAGGCTGCCATCGGCAAGATTGACCTGAGGTTGGTAGTGAAGCTCAAATTCCTGACCCTCGATAGCTCTACGCAGTGCCGACTCCATGGCCAGACGCGCCCGCGTACCAGCACTCATCTCATCGTTGTAAAAATGATATTCACTGAGGCCACGCTCCTTGGCGTGATACATGGCTATATCAGCATGCCGGATCAGTTCATCCGCACTCTCACCGTCGTTGGGATAGAGGCTGATGCCCATGCTTACCCGCAGGATGATCTCCGAGGTCTCCAGCCGGATCGGCACCTCCAGACCCTGCATCACCTTTCTCGCCACCAGTTCCGCCTCGCTGGCTGACTCCACATCTCCAATGAGAATCACGAACTCATCACCACCGAGTCGGGCGACGGTATCCTCCTCCCGCACCTGTCCGCGAACGCGCGCAGCCATCTCCAACAGCAACTGGTCGCCCATAGCGTGCCCCAGACTGTCGTTGATATCCTTGAAACGATCGATATCGAGGAACAGCACTGCCAACGAATGGCCGCCGCGGCGCGCCTGACGCACGGCGACCTTGAGGCGATCCAGAAACAGCAACCGATTGGGCAGACCGGTAAGAGGATCATGGTTGGCCAGGTGCTCGATCTGTTCGAGGCTGTGCTTGAGGGGGGAGATGTCGGAGAAGATACCGACATAGTTGGTCACTTCTCCCTGGTCATCCTTGACGCTGCTGATGGTCAGCCAGGCAGGAAAGATCTCCCCATCTCGATTCCTGTTTCGGATCTCACCCTGCCAGCGTCCCTGCTGGCGAATCGTCGACCACATGGCCTCATAAAAATCGGCCCTCTGCTTACCGGACCGAAGCAGGCGGGGATTCTGCCCCCGCACCTCGGCCTCACTGTAACCGGTGATCTCGCTGAAGGCCGGGTTGACCGTCAGGATGGTTCCTTTCTCATCGGTGACCAGAATGCCGTCGTGGGTGTTGTCGAACACCGTGGTTGCCAGCCTCAGCCGGCGCTTGATGGCCTTGCGTTCACTGATGTCCTGAAAGGTGACAACGACTCCCTCTACCTCGCCCCCGTCAACCAGGGGGGAGCAGGTGAATTCCACTGCTATTCCCCGGCCATCGCGGTGAAAGAACAGCTCCTCGCCATGGACTATCTCGCCAGTCTGCAGACTCTGGTGGATGGGGCATTCCGAAAGAGGGTAGGTACTGCCATCGGATTTCGCATAATGCACCCGATCGTGGTGGGTGCCGCCTAGCAGCTCCTCCTCGCCGTGCCCCAGCAGACGGCAGGCAGCGCCATTCACGAAGGTGACCCTGCCATCTCGGTCGAGGCCAAAGAGACCCACAGTGGTCGCATCGAGAATGGCGGCAAAACGCTGGCTCAACTGGCTGTAGTCCACCACCGCCAAGCGGGAGACGTCCTGCCGAGACGGCCCGCCGAATTCGGCGGCATCCTCTTTCCGCCAGCGGCGTCCAGCGGAGGAAAGCTCCGCCTTCGCCAGTGGCGGTATGCTGGCCCGCTCCTTTGCCTCAGGCTCCAGATCCATGAGGCTCTCGACGATGGAAAAATCGTCCGGGGCGTTCTCTCCCCCGGTCGGGAGCTGCATCTGACCAAGCGATTCCTGGAGGAAATCGAGAAATCGACCAGCCAGTTCCGGATCAAGGCGCCCCAGGTCTCGCTCCCGTTCCAAATACCTGATGATCTCTCCGTGGGGCAGAATACCCTTGTAGGGCCTCTCTGCGGCCAGGGCGTCGTAGATATCGAGCAGTTGGAAGACCCGCGCAAGGTAGGGAACCTCCTCTCCCCGCAGACCATCTGGATAGCCACTCCCATCCCAATGTTCATGATGGTGTCGGATCAGCGGGACCAATGGCTCCAGCGCCTTGATACCGCTGCAGAGTCTGGCCCCTACCACCGGGTGCAGACGCATCACTCGCTCTTCCTGGGCATTGAGCTGTTCCTGCTTGAGCAGAATATGATCTGGGATCGCCAGCTTGCCGATATCGTGCAGGGTGCCCAGGTGCTCCAGCAACTCGATGGAGCGGTCATCAAGCCCGAGATACCGGCCAAACAGGGCCCCGTTGTGGGCCAACCGGACACAGTGGCGGCCGGTGTGCCAGTCTCGCGCTTCCACCATGCGGGCGACCACAAAGTAGATCGACTCCACATGCTCCAACTGGTCGAGCAGGCGCTTGTGGCTAGCCGCCGCCTCCACCCGGGCAATCAATTCAGTGGGGGTATAGGGTTTGCGGATGAAATCAGTGGCGCCGATGTTGAGGCTGCGAGCCAGCTCATCGCTGCTGCCCATGCCGGTCACCATGATCACCGGTAGCAGCCGGTCGTCCATCTCCTCGCGGATCCGGCGGCAGACCTCGTCGCCGGTCATGCCCGGCATGCGTTTATCCAGCAGGACCACATCGAAAGGGTGCTCTCTGATCGCCTTCAGGGCGGAGCGGCCATCGGTTGCCTCCCGCACCTCAAAATCGGGCGAGGAGAGGATCTCCCGCTGTAGGAACCGCTGCCCAGACTCATCATCGACCAGTAGCACCCGGTAGGGATTGGACTCGCTGAGCTGTCTGGCTGGCTGAGTCATCGTTTCAATCCTTTATCAGCGGCGGCGTGCCCCCTGATCTTCACCTCTGCCCCGGCAGCACCCTTCCCATCCAGACCCAACAGTGCAAAAAGCCTGTCGCGATCGAATGGCTTGGCCAGACAGACCTCGGCGCCAGCCTGCAGAATGCGCGCCTCATTCTCTGGGGTATGAAAGCCCGTCATGGCAATGATCCGAACGGCACGGGTGACGGGGTCGCTTCGCAGCTGCCGGCACACCGTGAAACCGTCGAGCCGCGGCATCATTAGGTCGAGGAGGATCACATCAGGGTTGAAAGAGCGCACCTTCATGCCGGCCTCGAAACCGTCGTGGGCGCTCTCGACCACCTCCAATCCGGAACGATCCACCAGCAGCTCGGTCAGGTAACGCACCAGTTGCCGATCGTCATCGACAATCAGCAGCCGCAGATCCCCTCCCGGCCGGGTATGGAGACGAATGCCTCGCTCGTGAGCGAAGCGCTCTACTTCTCGCCACAGGAAACGGCGGTGACCACCTCCGGTCATCTCCGCATGCAGCCAGCCCTTCTGAGCCCATTGGCGCACGGTTACCGGTGCCACCAATAGCATCTCCGCCACCTCGGCAGGTGTCAGGTAGATGGCGCTGCCCTGCTTCTGTTTCATGCCAGTTTCCTCTGTTGACCGATCCATCATGAGAGCGATACCGAAAGGCAAACATCTAATCGCTATGCGCAATTCTATCGAATATAGCGATTTAACGGCGCCAGAGCAGGCAACTTTAGCAGGATAAGGGACAAGAGAAAGGAAATTGCTTTTATTCGCTCAATGACCAGCGTCTCTTCCATCGCCGCCATGAACCGCATATCTACTGAAACAGCAGTACGAATCGGCTAAACAGCTCTCTGTCAAAGTGGTGGGACATCTGCTGCTGCATCAGCTTCAGCGCATCAAAGGGCGTCATAGCCTTCTTGTAGGAGCGCTCCGCGGTCAGGGCATCGAATACATCCGCAATACCGCAGATATGTCCGTAGATATGTATCTCATCACCTTTGAGGCGCTTCGGGTAGCCACTGCCATCAGTAAACTCGTGGTGTTGCATCACGATAAATCGGCACTCCTCGGAGAGTGCTCCTGCTTCGGCCAACATCTTGTAGCCCTGATAGGGGTGGGTGCGCATCCGCTGCATCTCCCGATCCGTCAGGCGACCGGGCTTGTTGATGATGGCAGCATCGACCTTGACCTTGCCGAGATCATGCAGAAAAAACCCCGCACCCAGTTCATGAAGGTCATGGGCATCAGACTTGCTGAACAGTGCCTTGGCCAGCATGATCGCCGTCACCCCCACATTGACCGAATGGGTATAGGTATAGAAATCGTGGGAGGTAATGCGTAGCAGGCTTTTAGCCGTTTGATCATCAGAGAGGATCAGATCGGTAATGGCACTGACCGCCTGCTTGGAAGTCAGAATATTCTCGCTGGTTGGATGCTCCACCAG
Source organism: endosymbiont of Ridgeia piscesae (assembly GCF_001443665.1). Taxonomy (NCBI): domain Bacteria; kingdom Pseudomonadati; phylum Pseudomonadota; class Gammaproteobacteria; species endosymbiont of Ridgeia piscesae. The sequence continues at coordinate 60,737 of NZ_KQ557119.1, forward strand.
CCGCTCCATCATGCCCATGGAGTGTTGATACACCGCCTGAGCCTTTTCCTGCGGCGTCAGACTCTGGTCTTCGATAGCAGCGGTCAGCGCTTCCACCTTCAATTGGTTTGGGTCCCACTCCTCTGGCGGCGCCTGTGTCTTCGGATCTACAACCTTTCCCTCATGACTCAGATGTGCCAGCTCATCCAGTGAAGGCCCTGTATCCTCTGTTGCCAGTGGCACAGGTACCGTACTTTGAGCAGGATCAACAAAGACCTCCACTATGCCGGATTCGGCGATCTTTCGAATCTGATCCTGGGACTTGATTCTGAAGCGGTTTCGCAAAAAAGGATGCTTGCGCCACGAACCCGGTAACAGGATGTGCATACCGACTCGGAGTTGCTCCGTCCTTGCCTTCCTTAACATCTCATCTCCTCTGCCTATCAGACACAATGATCGTTCAATCTTTTCTGTGGTCGCACTCAGATTTGGTTGAATACGTCCTTGTCGGCACCGCAATCGGGACAGACCCACTCCTCTGGTATCTGATCGAGTGGCGTGCCTGGCGGAATCCCCTTCTCGGGCATCCCCTGTTTTTCATCGTAAACCCAACCACATATCTCACATTCATAACGATTCATCTTGGTTTCCCATTATTTCTATCACATCAAAACAGCTCGACTTCCCCGTCCGCTGTTTCGGCAACGGATTCGTAGCGTTTCTTTTCATCGGTCAGTTGATCGAGGATGGTCATCAACGCCTGACTTGCGGCCTCGAGCACTTGAAAATTTTCCAACACCAGCTGTCGGTTTTCTTCAATATCCTCCCAGTCCGCTTTCAGAACCGACAGCGCCCTATGCATGAAACTGTGAACCTTTTCGTGAGGTTCCCGGAGCCGCTCATAGGAGGGAAGATGGGAGAACGCCTGGCGTCCGACACCGCTGTCGTACCATTTACCGAAACGACAGTTGTGATGGTCCACCGCAACTGCCCGGCCAAACTCCGAATCAGCGCCGTGCATGAGCGTTGCATAGCCGTTCTGCATATAGATCAGGTGATCAACCTTGACCAGTGAAGCGAAGCTCACCATTTGGGCGTATCTGGTAGCCACGTCGGTCTTCAGGGCGATTTCACCGAATCCCTTAAAATTCTCCTGGAAGCTCTCCATCACCCGCCGTGAATCACCAGCAATCTTGCTCATCTCATCCAGTTCCAGCCCGAGGGAATCGGAAACCTGGATGAAACCGTCCACGATGCCGGAGATTCGTTGCGTCGCATCCTTCGTATGCGAGGAAAGCTTCTTCACCTCGTCAGCGACCACGGCAAATCCCCGCCCATGTTCACCGGCACGGGCGACTTCGATGGCGGCATTCAGTGCCAGCAGATTGGTCTGATCCGCGATGCTGGCGATCATGGTCACCACCTCCGCCACCTCGGCGCTACGCTCTCCCATTTCCCGGGAGGCGGTGTGGGCCCTGCCCAGGCGCCGGCGATATCCCTCCCATTCATCTAGGACCCCCCGAATGGTGACCCGATTCTGGTTCGCCGACTCCACCGACCGGGCCGCGAGACTCTCCACCTGTTCCAGCTGCTCTACGATATAGGTAAGATCGGATTGGTTACGCCGCAGACTGTTTCCCAGGTTGCCGGTTCTGACCTCACTCAGGTTGGCCAGCAGAACCGTCCGGTTCAGTTCCTTCATCCGGCCGCTGATCTGCTGCAACGCCTCATCCACCTGCCCAAGCAGGGCCAGAAAACCCGCATCGGATTCACCCTGATCGGTCATGCCACGGTAGCCACCCGATACGGTCTCCTGCAGACCATGGAGGATAGTCCGGCGACTGCCATCCAGCCGCGCCATGGCGCTGTCCAGCCGGTCTGCGATATCGCCGAGGCGGCCTCCCCGGTTTGCCGAGCCGATACGATAGTCAAAGTGGCCGTCGTTCAGTGCGTCCACAAGCCTCGAGATCCCTTCCAGCGCGCTCCGCGACTTACCGATACTCCGCCAATAACGGCTGAACAGACCCATTCCGGCAAGTAGCAACAGGCTCTGCATCGGCAGGCTGATTATGCCAAGACCGGTCCCTGCCACCGATAGTGTCAGCAGGCCCAACAGAAGCATTGATGTCATCTCCTCCCGAACCAAAAGCGTGCTCATCTTCATAGCAATGCATCCCTTTGTAACCTTCCTCCATTTCCGAAATGGGGGCGTAAAATCTGCAGTGGCAAACCTCTACAGCTACATTGCTGCAGACGTGGAGGCACACGTCCTCCCCTGCTCCGCCTGATCCTGCAAAAACCGCGCAATCTCATCGACCGGCATCGGTCTAGCCATCAGAAAACCCTGGCCATAACCACAGCCCATCTCCCGCAGGCGCTGCATCTGCCATTCCTCCTCGATACCTTCGGCCACCACCTCCATATCGAAACTGCCTGCCAGATCTAGGATGGTTTTTATCATCTGTTCGTTACGCTCATGCTCCCCCATACGTGTGATGAACGAGCGGTCGATCTTGAGCACGTCCAGGGGAAAATTGTGCAGATAGCTGAGCGAAGAATAACCGGTGCCGAAATCGTCCATGCTGAGTCTGATACCCAGGGCCTTGAGTTCGCCCAGCACCTGGGCCGCCGACTCCGGATCTTTCATGATCACGGACTCTGTAATCTCCAGCTGCACCACGCCCGGATCGATCCCGCGACCGGTCAGGAGGTTCCTCACCGTCTTGACCAGTTTGGCATCGGTGAGCTGTCGCGGTGACAGGTTGATGCTGATCCGGGGTGAAACATCCTCCGGATAGTGAGCCTTCAATTCATTCAGGAAACCGAAGGCACGGTGCATAACCCAGGTACCGATGGGCAGTATCAACCCGGTATCCTCAGCCACCGGGATGAATTCAGCAGGTGACAACCAGCCCCGTTCAGGATGCTGCCAGCGCAGCAGGGCCTCGAACCCCCGGATGCAGTGATCCGTCAGCCTGACGATGGGCTGCAGGTAGACCTCTAGTTCCCCATTGTTCAGCGCACTCTGTAGCTCGTTCTCCAGGTTAAAGCGGGCCATCGTGCCCTGGTGCATCTCACTGCGGAAGACCTCGAACGTGCCCCCGCCACGCTCCTTGGCCCGGTACATGGCATTGTCCGCATCCCGCAGCATATCTTCAGGACGATGATACGCCTCACCGATAAAGGCGATTCCAATACTGGCGCCGGTCCTCACCAAATGCTCGTTCAGATCGATGGGGCGATCCAGCTCCTGCTGGATGCGGCGGGCGATCTCATACACCCTGACTTCCGTATCCATACCCTCCAGCAGCACCACGAACTCGTCGCCACCGAGATGCGCCACCGTATCCTCCCTCCGCAGCAGGCCACGCAAACGCCGGGCCACCTCCACCAGCAGCTGATCACCGAGAAGGTGCCCCAGGCTGTCGTTGATCAGTTTGAAACGATCCAGATCCAGAAATAGTATGGCCACTTCATAATCCGGTCTTCTCTTTACCATTTGCAGAACATGACCCAGCCGTTCCACCAGCAACGCCCGGTTGGCGAGTCCGGTCAATGCATCATGAAAGGCATCGTGCAGCAGCTGCTCCTCGATCGCCTTCTGCTGACTGATGTCGGTGGTGGATCCCACCATACGATGTGGCTCGTTTTCCGTCCCCTGGATGGCCAGCCCCCGGCTCAGCCGCCACTGGTACTCGCCATCCCGATGGCGCATCCGGTACTCGCAGACAAAATGATCGGAGGCGCCATCCAGGTGGCGCCTGATGGCCTGCTTCAGGTTGTCGACATCATCGGGATGGACCTGGCTCATCCAGGCCTCCGGCGGCTGCACCACCCCCTCCTCCGCATACCCCTGCATGGCGTGGTAACGGGGTGAAAAATAGATCTGGTTGGCCTTGAGGTCCCAGTCCCAGAGCCCATCGTTGGTTCCCCGCATGGCCAGGGAGAAACGCTCCTCGCTGTTGCTCAGGGCCTCTTCCGCTCTGGCCCTTTCCGCGATACCGGCCAGGGTTACACAGGCGGTCTCAAGAAAGGTCGTTTCCTGCCCGGCCAGCTGGCGCCCGGCATCCAGATAGAGCATGAGCACGCCAATCACGGTGTCGTTGATGATCAGGGGCAAGAGATACTGCTCCTTCTCCAGCCCTGCGCGGCAACCACTTTTCAGCTGCACTTCTGCCTGACTTGCCAACAAGGGACGGCCATGCCGTACAACCCAGCCACAGGCGCATTCACCGACAGGCACTCTGCTACAGACCTTCTGCAACTCCACTGGCACGTTGAGCTGTGCCGAAAGCCGCAGATGGCATCCTTCCTCTTCCATCAGCACGATCGCCCCTTTGGGCTGCAAACCCAGCCACTGCTGGGAACAGAGGATAGCAAGGGCGGATTCCAGCTTATCGCTCAGCACACCTCTTGCCTGGTGGATCTGCAGCAATTGGTTGAGGATCTGTTTCTGCTGCTTCTCCCGCTCGATGGTCTGCGTCCGCTCTTGAACACGCTGTTCCAGGGTCTGGGTCAGTTGCTGGAGTCCATTTTCCGCCCGCTTCCGCTGCCGGATCTCCGCCAGTAGGTTTTGGTTGATCTGCTCCAGCTTGTCGGCCCCCTCGATCCTACGAATGATGGGATTGACCCTGAGCAGCACCGCCAGGGCACTGACCAGGATAACCAGACCTGCCAACACCCCAGCAAACAGAAAGGCGTGAAGATAGGGGGCCACGATCTCTTCGGCCAGCAGACCAACCACCAGGCCCAGACTGGAATCAGGTACCGGACGGTAAGCCAGCAGCCACTCCCTGCCCTGGCGATCCTGCCCGGTATAGATCCCCTGTTCCCCCTGCAGGGCCCGGCGCATGGCCTCATCCGGCGCATAGGCAAGCGGCTTTGTGATCTGTTCGACGTCTGCCAGTGCCCCTGAACCGCCCAGCCAGTGCAACCCCGTTCCCTGGCGGCGGGCAATCAGGGTCTCAGACGCCAGACTGTGCGGATCTCGGGGTAACCCATTGTGATCACCATGCCGCAGGTAGTCCATCAGGAGCCCCTCTTGGCCCTCGGCATCCGTCTGCCTGGTGTGGGAGAAGGCCTGAACGACGCCAGCCATCCTTTCCGCCTGCAGCATCAGGTGATTCTCTTCCTGCAGCCATTCCGAGTGGAGCAGTACCCGGCTTACCGTGACCCCGACCAGCAGTGACGCCATAGCCATAATCAGGGTCACATTCCATAGGATCCGCAAGCGCGCCTGTTTCGCGGAATCGAGCCAGTTGTTCAGATCCAGACCTTCATCACTCTGGCGACGCCATATCGATATCAGTTCCCAGCTCGTCCAGACGACTGACAGGCCACCGATACAGAAGAACAAAAAGGCGCTATGTAGGGCCATGCGGGTAAACGAGAACCAGCCATAACCGGATTCCAGCCCCGCCATGTAGCCAACCAACGATTCCAGTGCGAGATAGCTGATGAGGAGTCCAGCCACCTGCCCCAGACTCACCAGCCATCCGGTATGCCTGGCGAAGGAGAGGCTGAGCAGGACTATACCGCTGAGGGCAAATGCCAGTGCGGTATTGGGTGCCAAACGTCCCGGGCTTGAAACCCCGTGCTGCAGGGGCTGTTCCATCAGTAGCTGGTCGATACCGAAATCCGCCCCCATGGGATACTGAAGACCAGTTGCGATCCCGAGCACAATGACCAGCAGACCAAACATGGAAGCCAGGAGAGACCTCTGATGCGCAAGGGACCAGAAGCCCATACCCATCAGAATAAAACCGAGGGCGGTGTTGAGCTGCATGGGAGGGAGTGATGCCCGAAGCTGGATCAGGCCCTGAATGTCGAACGCCCAGCCGATGATCACCAGCAGGCTCATGGCGATCAACAGGACACTGCCCAACAGGGTCAGGGAGAACAGCCATGGAGGTCGAGGGTGTGTATGCTTCAATTGCGATCTCTGTAATCCAAAAATCAACCCAAAGCGCTTTGCAGTGCGCGAGGGTCCTCCAAATCATTTCTTTGATTGATATGGAGATAGCGACCTGGAAACGGATCACTGTATAGCCTGCAGTCACAGAAAACTTCTGTTATCGTCACTACAAATGCCGGGGCTTTTTCCCTCTTTTATCGGGAACTTTTCCCTCTCTCACCCATGCAAGCAGCTCTAGCAGAGCTTACGTCGTAGGGGTCGGAGTCAAATTTGATCGAAGCAACGGGGCATTCAGTGCCGCGATTTCCATCAAATCTGACTCCACCCCTTTACCTAAGGTTGTTTGCTGCGCGACTAGGTTTTGATCAGGCCGTGGCGGATTGCCAGGTGAACGACCTCAGCATCAGTGGATAAGCCCAGTTTTTTCTTGATCTGATGGGCATAGTTGGAGACGGTCTTGACACTGATGTGCAGAGTCTCTGCAATGGTGGCCCGTTTGTTGCCCGCCGCCATCATTAGGAAGATCCCGAATTCCTTTGCAGAGAGCTGGCTGAGCGGTGAGTTATTCTTGCTAATCTGGCGCAGTGCCAGCTCTTTCGCGATATCCGGTCCCAGATAGGTCTCACCTGCCGCTACCTGAGCCACTGCCTCCAGCAGGACGTCCGGAT
>NZ_KQ557119.1:67397-140256 GCF_001443665.1 endosymbiont of Ridgeia piscesae
CTCCACTACATCTTTCCTTTTCTGATCACGCTGTTCTTTTATCGTAGCCATGGAAAGCAGTATACACTGCCAATACTTTCGGAACGATTAATAATCTGGCGCAGTGCCAGCTCTTTCGCGATATCCGGTCCCAGATAGGTCTCACCTGCCGCTACCTGAGCCACTGCCTCCAGCAGGACGTCCGGATCGCTGGATTTGGTAATGTATCCCGACACCCCCATCCTCAGGGCACGTTCTGCAAAGACGCTGCTGTCATGAATGGTGAAGATCAGGATACGCACTTGCGGGTGGTGAGAAAGCATCCGTCTGGCGGCCTCCATCCCGCCCATGCCCGGCAGGGAGAGGTCCATAATCACCAGATTCGGGTGATGTTTGTGATACTGTCGACAGGCCTCTGGTCCGTCGCCTGCCTCAGCCACCACCTGGAATTCCGGCTGCATCTCCAGAAGACGCCGATAACCGGCTCGAACCACGGAATGGTCATCGACCAGCATGATAGTGGTTTTCTGATGGGGCATTTCAAAAGAATAGTATGTTTTTCCTGCACTCATAAGAGTCATCACTGCTTTGGATGATTGGCAAACGCTGCATGCCCGGGAGCCGGCGCCTCTTCTGGACAATAACCCACTCCCAGAGTGACCAACGACGATGCATTGGCCAGCCAAACCGGCAACAGCTCATCAGTCATTGCCGTCCAACCTCGCCGGGGCGAGTGGCAATATCATACTCAACCAGAAACCCTGCCCGTCCAGAGACCGACAGCATACAGAACCACCAACGGCCTCGGCACGCTGCTTCAATCCGTACAGTCCAAGGCCATCATGGGTCGAAGCGGGGTCCATACCACGCCCATTGTCCTCCAGGGCCAATACCAGCCATTCATCCTCGAACCGCAGGCTTACAGTTACGTAATCGGCCTGGGCATGTCGGCTGATATTGGTGAGACCCTCTTGCACACAGCGATAGAGGGATATCTCCTGCAGATCCGACAGCCTCGGTATCTCATCCACCATCGACAGGCTGATCTCGGTATCACGATTGCGCTGTCGCCATTTATCCACCAGCTCCTGTATGGCATCCAGAAGACCAAACTGGTCCAGCATCGGCGGTCGCAACCGCTGGGTAATTTCCCGGATGCCTTGGATGCCCTGAAACACGATATCCTGAATATCCGCTGTCACCGATGCCAGTTCGGTCGAATTATGACCCCACTTCTTCTGGATATAGGCGACATCCATCTTGATTGCGCTCAACAGTTGCCCCATCTCGTCATGGAGTTCGTGGGCCAGCCGCTTTCGATCATCTTCCTGAATGCGCATACTGCGACGATGAAGCCGCTGGTTCTGTTTCAGGAGTTGTTGCAACTGTTGTTCGGTCTCTTTCTGTCTGGTGACATCCTGTACACTCCCCCTCATGCCCAGCGGATTGTTCGAACCATCGAAGATCACTTCGCCCTGCTCATGCACCTCTCGCATGGCCCCATCCGGATGTTGGATTCGATGATCAATCGAATAGACAGCCCCTTCCCACAAGGCGGCATCCACCGCCGCTCTCACCCGGTCCCGGTCATCCGGGGCGACGCATTCCAGAAAGCCCTCGTAACTGGTCACGAACCTGTCCGGGTCCACGCCAAAGATCCTGTAGGTCTCATCGGACCAGACCAGCGAATTGTCATGCAGGCACCACTCCCAGCTCCCAATGTGGGCGATTCGCTGGGCCTCTGACAGGCGTTGTTCACTGTTGCGCAGCGTGGTCTCCGCCTTTTCATGGGACAGATAGACACCCAGCATTTCAGCTGCCGTGCGCAGGACATCGACCTCCCCATCCAGCCAGTCCCGCTTTTTCCAGACATCGTCCAGACCAATGTACCCCCCCCATTTCTTATCGATCCAGATCGGCATAATCAGAATCGACAGGACCCCTCGTTCCAAAAGGCAGGCCTGCTCCTCCGCAGGCAGGTCATCCACCAGGCCTAAAACGGGTTGGTTCTGTCTCAGCACCCGCAGCCAGCGTTGCGGTGAGCTGACCTGAAGGGAACCGCTCTGGCATTCTGGCTCTTTGAACCGGGGCTCGACGGCCGGGGCACACTGCTCATGGCTTGAAGCAATGCTGACTCCCTGGTCCGGTGTATCTCCCACCTGCGCCAGATAGACCCGGCTGGCAACAGTGGCCTCCAGCAGATGCTTCAAGGCACGGGGTATGGCATCTGGAGACGGCTGCAGAAGCCCCCGTGAGAAAGCGGAGAGACGGGTGACATATTGGAGGCGCCGCTCAAGCAGTGCCTCGGTTTTTCTGTGCTGAGAAATATCACGGACGATGCTGAGCAGGTACTCCCTGCCACCATGCCAGAGTCTGGAACTGATCACCTCTACCGGAAAGATCTCCCCACCTTTACGTCGATGGTGGGTTTCAAAGGTCCAGGAGCCAGTCTGAGGCATCCTTTCCCAGTGTTTCATCCAGAGAGTTTTATCCGCATCCGGGTTGATATCCATCACGCGCATCTGCAGCAACTCCTGACGCGTATAGCCGAGATTTCGTATTGCTGCCCTATTCACATACCTGATGCAGCCGTCCTTCCCGAGAAGAAACAGGCTGTCGTGCATCTGTTCAACCGCAGCCTGGGTTAACTGCAGTTCCTGCTGCACCCTGGACAGCTGCCAGTCCTCCCTCTGCCGCCACTTCATAACCACGATAATACCCAACAGGCCAACCAACCATATCAGGAGATCAAGCGCAGTATGAATCCAGCCAGGATCGACAAAAACGCTCTGAAACTTAAGTTCTATGTCCCCAGCACGGTTGAGAAGGAACAGGAAGAGGGGAGGTGTAACCACCACGCCCGTCCATAGAAGTGCAGCCATCCAAGTATGACGCCTGAGTGGGCGCTGATTTGACGGGTATTCTGCTGTCTTTTCCATGGCGTGTCAGATGAGATAGAGTCGATGGCTTTTGCTTGGAAACGTTTCCCAATGGGGCAAACCTCGGTTTTGTTACTCGCGGTTGCGGGTATTATAGATGGAGGGTGAGAGGTGGAACCATGTCAAACGACGACTTCAAGAGCACAAACAATGAACAACTGCTTGAGCGTCTCGAACGCCTGCAATCCACGCTTTTACCGTCGGGGGAAAAACAGAACCTTTCCCAGCTGTTGCACGATCTTCAGGTCCATCAGATCGAGCTGGAACTACAGAACCGCACCTTGCAGTCGGCCCAGGTAGAGCTGGAGGAGAGCCGCGACCGTTACGCCGCGCTCTACGACTTCGCGCCGGTAGGTTATCTCAGCCTTGATGCCCAGGGCATTATTCGCCAAATCAATCTGACAGGCGCCCGGCTGCTCAACCGGGAACGGGGCCGGCTGCTGCAGACTCCCTTCTCCCGTTACCTGGCGCCGATGGAATCGGAGATCTTCTTCGGCCACCTGCGAGCGGTATTCCACAGCAACGGCACACAGAACCAGCTGCTCTCTATCACCCAGCCCGAAGGCGAACAACGCCAGCTCCGCATGGAAAGCCTGGTTATCAGTGGAGAGGGGGAGCAGCAAGAGTGCCGTTCGGTGCTGTTCGATATCACTGAAGAGATCCGTGCCCGTGAGGAGAAGGCACGTCTACAGCGTGAACTGCAACAGGCGCAGAAGATGGAGAGCATCGGCCTGCTCACCAGCGGCATCGCCCATGACTTTAACAATCTGCTGGCGATCATTCGCGGACACACCCAGCTCATCCAGGAGCGGCTTGGCATCGATCCCCCAGAACGACAGGGCGAGCGGCTGGAACAGGTACTGGAGGCAAGTGGACGGGCCCGTGACCTGATCGCTGACCTGCTGAACTTCAGCCAGCGCCGGGAGGCCCCACCCACTACGCTGGCCCCGGCCCGCAAGATCGCCGACATGCTGCCGCTGCTGCGGGCCACCTTCCCCAGCAGCATCGAGCTGCAGACCCGCCTGCGATCCGATACCCCCGCCATCCAGATCGCTCCCGTGGCCCTCGACCAGTTACTGATGAACCTCTGTCTCAACGCCCGGGACGCCATGGAGGGACAGGGTCGTCTGCTGATTGAACTCTGCCGGCAACAGCTCAGCGATAGCGAATGCGATGCCTGTCACCACCCGCTCACGGGAGAGTGGGTGGAGATAAGCATCAGCGACACCGGGAGTGGCATCCCGATGAGTGATCGGCACCGGCTCTTCGACCCCTTTTTCACCACTAAGCCCCCAGGACAGGGGACCGGCCTGGGGCTCTCGATGGTCTACAGCATCCTGAAACAGCATGGCGGCCATGTGCTGCTGGAGAGCCGACCCGGCCGGGGCAGCCGCTTCAGGCTGCTGTTCCCCCCGGTGGAAGCAACGCTCGGCAGCACTCCGGAAACGACAGGAACAATCTCATCCACCTCACCGCCTCCGGCTGGTGGCCAACAGATCATCGTTCTGGATGACGAGCCAGCCATCGCCCGGCTGCTGGGGGAATTGCTCACCGCCTCCGGCTACCAGGTCAGCGTCCATACCGATGCCCCGACCCTGCTGCAGGATCTGGAATCGGGCAAATACACCCCCGACCTGCTGATCACCGACCAGACCATGCCCGGGTTGACCGGCGTCGAATTGATCCAGCATCTGCGTCCTGACTATGCCAAGCTGCCGATCATTCTCTGCAGTGGCTACAGCGAGGTAGTCAACGCCGCCAATGCCAATGCGTTCGGGGCTGATCGCTTCCTAGAAAAGCCGGTGGATGCAGCCAATCTGCGAGCACTGGTGCAGGAACTGCTGAAGGCGAGTGGCACTGCGCGCTCACATGGGAAGACACACCCGTTCGAAAGAGAGGGTCGGAGTCAAACCAGGCAACGCTCCAGATAAACAGAACGGGGTAGCTCGGTTTGACTCCAACCCTGGGAAAGTCATCATAATGGGCGAATGATAAAACGAGACGAGACCCAAACAAGCGATTCGACGGCTTTTCCCGTGGTCGGCATCGGCGCCTCTGCCGGCGGTCTCGAGGCCTTCCGCGAGCTGCTGAGCGCCCTGCCCCTCGACACCGGCATGGCCTTTGTGCTGTTGCAGCACCTATCGCCAGATCATTCCAGCCAGTTGGCCGAACTGCTCGCCGACACCACCAGCATGCCGGTGAAACCGGCCAAAGACGGCCAGCAGTTACAGGCAGACCACGTCTATATTGTCCCACCGGCCACACAGCCCGGCCTGCTGCATGGTCGGCTACAGCTACTACCACTGCACCACAAGCCGGGAGCGCCGGTGGTGATCGATGAGTTCTTCAAGAGCCTGGCTACCGATGCCGGCCCCAAGGCCGTGGGGGTCATCCTCTCTGGTGCCGGTTCGGATGGCGGTGGGGGACTGGAGGCGATCCGCGCCGCCGGCGGCGTCGCCTTCGCCCAGAGCGAGCATTCGGCAGCCTTCGACAGCATGCCCCACAGCGCCATCGAACGTGGACTGGCGGACTATGTGCTACCGCCAACGGCCATCGCCAGTGAACTTGGGAGGCTGGCGCGAAGCCCACGTTTCACCCTCGGCAAGCGGCAACAGCTCCCCTTCGCCAGTTCCAGACAATCCCTGCAGAAGCTCTTTCTGCTACTGCGTCAGAGCACCGGCACCGACTTCAGCCTCTACAAACCCAGCACCATCCAGCGGCGGTTGCAGCGGCGGTTGATGCTGCACCACCTGAATCGGCTGGCCGACTACCTGAAGCTGATCCAGCAACAGCCTGAGGAGCTGGAGCATCTATTCGATGATCTGCTGATCAACGTCACCCATTTCTTCCGCGAAGCGGAGAGTTTTCGCACCCTGGAGCAGTCTGTCTTCCCCGCGCTCGTGGAACAGAAGAGACAAGGTGAGCCGATCCGCATCTGGGTTCCGGCCTGCTCCAGCGGTGAAGAGGCCTACTCCGTCGCCATCACCTGGCTCGATTTCCTCGAACAGGCGCAGATCGACCGCCCCTTGCAACTGTTTGCCACCGACATCGACGCCGCTGCCATCAAACAGGCCAGGCGCGGCATCTTTGCCCCAGATCAGGTGGTCCCCCACCTCTCCCGGCGACGGCTGGAGTACTACTTCAACCGGACGCCCCAGGGTTGCCAGATCAACCCGGAGGTGCGCGACCTCTGCGTCTTCTCGGTGCAGGATCTATTATGTGATCCACCCTTCTCTCGTATCGACCTGATCTGCTGCCGCAACCTACTGATCTACCTCAAACGCAAGCCCCAGCAACAGCTGCTGCAGACCCTCCACCGCTCCCTGAACCCCACCGGCTTCCTCATGCTCGGCGGTTCCGAATCCATCGGCGCCTCCTCCGACCTGTTTCAGGTGGCAGACAAGCGCACCCGCCTCTACCATAAGAAGACACTGCCAGGCGAGCTTTCGCAGCAGTTCCTACGAACCAAGGGTAGCCTGCCGTTGGAACCGGTAAAACCGGTCTCCGATCCCCCCACTCCGAACAGCGCCGAGATGGCGATCAGCACCCTGCGCGAACGCCGCTGCCCTCCTGGTGTGACGCTTGACAGGACACACAATATCCTGGCCTTTCACGGCGATGTCTCGCCCTATCTCACTCACCCCCCTGGCAGGCCTGATCTTAAACTGCTACGGATGGTCCAGGGGGAGTTACGCACGGAACTCAATCTAATGGTCTATCGGGTGATCGAATCGGCCAAGGCCGAGACACGCACCCTCCGCCACACCATGCCCGATGGCCAACAGCACACGATCTCTCTCAGCTTCGAGCCGGTTCCCCGCAGCGACCACCAGGAGCCCCTGTTTCTGTTGCTGTTTCAGGATCTTGGCAGATGCGAGACACCATCACCCGCAGCTGACGGTTCCAGCGACAGCCGCATCGCTGAGTTGGAGCAGGAACTAACCCGGGTGTGGCAGCACACCGAGCAGATGATCCTGCAGCTACGGGCCACCAATGAGGAGCTGCACACGGTCAGCGAGGAGAATCTCTCCGCCAATGAGGAGCTCCAGTCCACCAATGAAGAGCTGGAGACTGCCAAGGAGGAGTTGCAATCGAGCAATGAGGAGCTGAGTACCCTCAACCATGAGCTGCTGGCTGCCAACGAGGAGCTGCACCGGCTCAATGAGGAGCTGCGTCAGTTGCTGGAAAGCGTGGAACTGCCGATCCTGATGCTGACCCGCGAACTCAGGCTACGCCGATACACCCCGGCGGCCCTGCGGCTTTTCAACCTGCTACCCGGCGATCTCAACCGTCCTTTGAGCGACCTCCAACCCCGTTTCCACTCACCCAGTCTGGAGGCGGAGCTCCATGATGTCATCCACAACCGCCAGAGCCGTACTCTGGGGATCGAGGACGGCGAGCGCAACCCCTGGTCCCTGAGCATCCTGCCCTTCTTCGACGAACAGGGGGCGCTGGACGGGCTGGTGCTGCGATTCATCGACCTGCGACCCTATCGCGAATTGGAGCAGCACGAGCGGCTGCTACTGACATTTCTGCAAAACTCCGGCGAGGCAGTCATTCTCGAGGATCTCAACGGCACCATCCTGAGCTGGAATCGGGGCGCCGAGCGACTCTACGGATACAGCGCGGATGAGGCTGTCGGCATGAGTGTATTTAAGCTGATTCCGGCAGAAGAGCAGCCCCCCCTGCGGGAGATCATCGGACGCTTGGCGCTCAACGAAGAGGTTCAGCCCTTCGAGACCTGGCGCATCGGCAGGGATGGAAGCCGACACAGAATCCGACTCAGTCTCTCAGTGGTACGCGACGCTCACGGCCAGCCCGTCTCCCTGGCCAGCACTGGCCGGGAGATTAGCGACTGACTCCGCCCCCTGGGACATTCCCTATCGGGGACTCTAATTCCACATCGGCAGATTTCATCATCCGTTAACTAATTGTTTCAGCATCTAATTTCAGTACTGCGGGTCGATAAACGCTCGTGAAAAAGGGCAAGTTCATCTCTTTCATCGGCCATCGATGAAATCCTTAGGTGGTCTGCCGCGGCCACGAGAACACCTGGTTCTGGCGGAGGCCCCCCGATTCAATCACTCTCGTGCTGAGGCGGTGAAGTTTCTGCATGAGCGCCATTTACAGAAAGCGGCAGCAGCAAAGAACCCAAGCTCCGGCTGGCAGACTAATTATAACGAATCGATACCCTTGCCAGGTGAGGTCTGGAATGCGATCTTGTGGCCTATCCCTTGATCCGATTTGGTGAGCCCCAATGACAAAGCGCAGTGTCTTTTTTCTCTCCGATCACACCGGCATCACCGTCGAGGCGATGGGGCGATCACTACTCAGCCAGTTCCCGGCGCTGGAGTACGACACGGTGCACTGGCCCTTCATCGACACCATCGAGAAGGCCAAGCGGGCAGCTGGGCGGATCAATCAGGAGACAATGCGCTCCGGCGCTCGACCGCTGGTCTTCAGCACCCTGGTCGATCCCACCTTGCGCGCCTGCTTCCGTGACAGCGCCGGGCTGATCTTCGACTTCTTCGAGCACTTTACCCAGCCCATCGAAGAGGAGCTTCAGATCCCCTCCGCCCCCGCCCTGGGGCGCCTCCACAGCATCGGCAAACAGAACGCCTACAACGAGCGCATCCATGCGGTGAACTACGCCCTGACCAACGACGATGGCGCAGTGACACGCAACTACGACAGCGCCGATCTGATCCTGATCGGTGTGTCACGCAGCGGCAAGACCCCCACCTGCCTCTTCATGGGGCTGCAACACGGCATCCTCGCCGCCAACTACCCGCTAACCGACGATGATCTGGACGATCAGAACCTGCCCAGGGTGCTGCAACCCTACGTCGAGAAACTCTACGGGCTCACCATCGACCCCCGACAGCTGCAGCGCATCCGCAAAGAGCGCCGCGCCAACGGCCGTTACTCTTCCTTCGAGCAGTGCCTGAGTGAGGTGCAGCGGGCCGAACGGCTGTTCAAACGCCACAACATCAGGTTTCTCGATACCACTGCCATGTCGATCGAGGAGATTGCCGCCCGCTTGCTGCAAGAGGCCGGACAGGAGAGTCGGCTGGATTAATGGCGACAGGTCAAGTCAGGGAAAAAAGATTCGTTTTTGATCAAAAAACAGGAGTAACACCTCTTTTTTTCGTCAAGAAGCGTCTCACGTGTACCGATATGAGCTTTTTTGGGCCTTTTCAGATTTTCTGATCCCGGCTAGTGGCATCGCAAACAAGGCCCAAAAGACGTACCTGAGCCCCCCCTTCAATCGTTCGCAGGATGTTACGCAAGTCTCTCCAGACTTAGTTTACCGGACTTGTTAGCATAGCCTCCAGGCAGGGTGGCAATGACATAACAAAAAAATATTGCTTTCCTTTCCGCACAGAAAGGAATAATGGCAATGCGCTTATTGTTGGTAGAAGACGACGCGTTGCTGGGGGATGGCCTCAAAACGATACTCTCGCTGGAAGGCCATTCGGTCGACTGGGTCAAAGATGGGAGGGCAGCGGATGCCAACCTGGCGGGCACAGCCTATGAGGCGGTAGTGCTGGATCTCAATCTGCCCTACCGCTCCGGTCTGCAGATCCTGGAGCAGCTGCGCAGACAGCGCAATCAGGTGCCAGTGATCATCATCACCGCCCGGGATCAGATTCAGGATCGCGTCTGCGCGCTCGACAACGGAGCAGACGACTATCTGGTCAAACCCTTCGACACAGACGAACTCTGCGCCCGCTTGCGCGCCATGCAGCGGCGTTTCTACCGGGTGGTGAACACGATCATCGAACACGACAACATCCAGCTCGATCTCTCCTCCCACAGGCTGGAGATCAACGGCATCCCGGTAACCCTGTCACCGCGGGAGTTCACTTTGCTGCAGGTATTGCTGGAGAACGCCGGGCGCGTGCTGTCGCGTCAACGGCTGATCGAGTCGCTCTATGGCTGGGACGACAGCATCGACAGCAATGCGGTCGAGGTCTTCATCCACCATCTGCGTAAAAAGGTTGGCCCCGGTCTGATACGCACCGTCCGCGGTATCGGCTACCTGATTGAGCGGCCTGGATGCTGCGCCCCTTCCTCTGGGTATCCCCCCTACTCGCCGTGCTGATCTGGTTTGGCGTCGGGCGTGGACTGGCGCCGCTGAGACGTCTCGCCACCGATATCCCGGATCGAGACTACAACTGCCTCAGTCCGGTCAGCATGCGCGATGTGCCGCAGGAGGTCGCCCCCCTGGTGCGCGAGCTCAACGCCCTCTTCTCACGCCTCGACAACGCCTACATGCGTTTCAGCCGCTTCACCTCCGATGCTGCCCACGAACTGCGCACGCCGCTAGCCGGCATCCGCGCCCAGGCCACCGTCGCCCTGCGCAGCCCCGACAAGGCGAGGCGGGAGCATGCACTGCGGCAGGTATTGAAGGGCAGCGACCGGGCAGCTCATCTGGTAGAACAGATGCTGCTGCTGGCCCGCGTCGATCCGAATGCGATTGCCACCTCGTTCAAGCCGATCAACCTACGCCAGGCCGCCCCCGAAGTGGTGGATGAAATGAGGTCAAAAGCCACTGAGCAGGGGCTCGAACTGCAGCTGGAGGCGCCACAATCAGTCAGTGTGCCTGGCGATCTCGAACTCATGAAGTTGCTGCTGGGCAACCTGATCGGCAATGCCATTGCCCACACCCCCTCCGGGGGGCGGATCCAGGTCCGCCTGGAGCGGCGGCAAAACCGGGTCGACTTAAGCGTGGAGGACACCGGCCCCGGGGTCGCAGCAGCGGAGCTGGAGCGGATCTTCGACCGCTTCTACCGCCATCCTGACAACCAACGCGAGGGATTCGGGCTGGGCCTCTCCATCTCGCAGCGCATCGCGGAGCTTCATGGCGCCAAAATCAAGGCCAGCCCAGGCCAGCAAGGGCTGCGCATCCAGATCACCTTTCTCGACAGTGATTCTTAAAAAATTCTGGTTTCTTAACGAATCTTAATCTTCGCCTGCTAGCTTGCCAGTTGCGGGGACAGTAGAAGGCTGCAGAAAGCCCTCACACCCGACAGACTGTGCACAGCCACCTGCCCTAACGACCCAGGCAGCAACGGAAGAACGGCCTATCGCCGTGCTCTCCAAGCGAGGAGATCAGAATGAAAGATCCAAGGCGCTTCATACTCCCTTCCATCACCACTGGCCTGGCTCTCTGCCTGGCCGTCTCAACGACCACATGGGCCGACGAATTCAAGATCAAGCGAAGTCAATGGGATGCAGAAGACAACCAGTTAAAAATAAAGGGTAAAGGCCAACACAACGAGAAGGTAAGCATCAGCAATGCTGGGTCTGGTATGATCATCGGCAGTGTCACCGTCAACCAGACGGGTAAATGGGAACTCACCCTCAACGACTTGGCAACCGTGCCCTGCCGGATCCACGCCGAGTCGGCTGGGCTCGTCCAAAAACGCGATGTACGTAAAGCCCCGGCTGACTGCGACACAGGTGCTGGAGGCGGAGGCGGAGGAACAGTGCAGACCAGCCCACTCCGGGTGCTGGCCGCCAACGACCTCGGCATGCACTGCGCTGATCAGGACTACCAGATCTTTAGCATCCTGCCGCCGTTCAACGTGGTCCACGCCCAGGTAATCGAGATGGGCAGCGACGGCAGCCCCCCCGCATCCTCAGCGACACCGACGTGGATCTGGTCTACTCTGCCAGCAGCAACCTGAGAGACCCTGTCGGCCCCGCTTCCATCAACACCACCAGCTTCAACGGGCCGGGGATCTTCAAATCCAACTTCTGGGAGATCACCGACTCGGGCAACACCCAGGGTGCCCTCGGTTACGCCTCGCTCTATCCGAGTGTGCTGGCCGTGGGACTCGACAGCCTGTGCGATCCCAATCCGGCCATCGGCTGTCCCAGTGTGCTAACCGCCGCCTTCGACCCGATCCCCGGCGACCTTGGAATCCCGGTGCCAGATCCGGCGCATCTGCCAGGGCTGGTGGTCGGGCAGCAGGCGATGCCCAGTGCGGTCAACCATGCACCCTTCATCACCTCGCCCTATTCCGCCAACGAACCCCAGCCATTCGACCGATTCGATGTCGACTTGCCCTTTTTTACCGCCCTGCCGATCGGCACCACCGTACTGGGTGTCAACTGGTTCGCCGCGGACGGCATCCCGATGCTGCCGGTGGATGACCTTGGGCAGAGCAACGCCTACCCACTGATGAAGGTCTTGGCGATCAGCAAGGGTACGCCCCCCCATATCACGAACAACGTACTCGCCAGCACCGAGGTGGTGCTACCAGTGGCCTCGGAGGCCGACTGCCAGGGTTGTCACGCCGATCCAGCCGACCTCGGCAATGGCGCGGCGGCCAACTTCGCCTCGGTCTCCAACTACGCCGACGGCACCCCTTGGGAGGTGATGCTGACGGCAGATGCCCCCGGACCCGAGCCGCTGCTCAACGCCGCCAAGATCAACGTCCTGCGGCTGCATGACACCAAACACGGCGCCAACTACACCTCCAGCGTCGATGCCAGCCCGCTGCCCTGCACAAGTGGCAGCGAGGTCTCATGCCTTGATGTGCGCCGCAACATCCAGTGCTCCCAGTGCCACTACTCACCGGCCCTCGACCTGGCCCAGATCGGGCCGGTGGACGAACCCGAGCAGGGTATTCATGGCCGCCAACAGACCCGCCACATCAGCATGTCACGGGCAATGCATGGCCATCACGGTGAGTTCACCGATCTGTTCCCCGAGATGCCTGCCCCCAGCGATCCCGCCCGCACCCCCGAACTGCAGGCCCAAGTGCTGCAGGAGAGCTGCTACCAGTGCCATCCAGGCAAGCGCACCCAGTGTCTGCGCGGTGCAATGGCCAGCGGCGGCGTGGTCTGCCAGGACTGCCACGGCAACATGAAGCAGGTGGGCAATGACTTCAGCAAAGGACTGCCCGGCGGTACCGGCCTCGACCTCACCCGACGGGTACCTTGGGCCAACGAACCTCAGTGCCAGGCCTGCCACATCGGCGACGTGCTAACCATCGCCCAAGCCGACACCAGTGACTTCGAACTCGCCGTCGACGGCATCCGCCTGCGCCAGACCTACCGCAAGTCAGATGCCATGGCCGCCAGCCTCCCCTTCATCAGCGCACCCGGCTCGCGTTTCGCCGAAGACCAAGGTCTCTATCGTCTGAGCAAAGGCCACGGCGGCGTGATGTGTGAAGGCTGCCACGGCAGCACCTACGCCATCTGGCCGGTGCAGCCGGATGGTGATGATGTCAACTCGCCCTTCCTCGCCAATGACAATCTGGCCGCCATCGGCCTACAGGGCCATACCGGTACCATCACCGAGTGCGACACTTGCCATGCGCCTGGCAGTCTCGGCCTGACCCTCGACGGTCCCCACGGCATGCATCCGGTGAACAATCCCAACTGGACCCATCGCCACGAGAGCGTCGCCGAGCAGAACCCCGACAGCTGCCGCGCTTGCCACGGCAGCAACGGTGAGGGCAGTGTGCTGGCACGCACCGCCGACCTGCGTATCCTGGAGAGCCATGACAAACAACCCGACGGGAGCAAGCAGATCACCCTCAGCCGAGGTACCGAGGTGAGTTGCACCTTGTGTCACGAAAATAAGCTCTAAAGCCAACCCATCCCCCGCCGTAGCCTTGGCCCCTCTCCACGAGGGGCTTTTTTCTTTCCCAATCACTTAATGTTTTGGCAAATGATGCGATCAACCGCATACTAACTAGCGTGGAGAAACTGAGAAAAATATCCCAAGCCATCTCAACCTTTTTGTAACCTGAGCCATCATGCCAGCTCCCTTTTTTCGCCAGATACGCGGTGTCTTTCGCAAAGCTGCCCTGCCCCTTGCGGTGAAGTGGACGATGGTAATCGGTGCTCTGATTGCGCTGGTCATGAGCGTCTTAGGCTGGCTGCTGATCACCCTGCAGGACCGGGTACACACAGCGGAGATCGAGATCTTTGGCGGGACCATCGTGCAGCAGTTCGCCCACTCCGCCAGCGAGCCACTGCTGGCAGAGGACCAGCTCGCCCTGGAGGGCCTGGTCAATCGCCAGCTAAAAAACCGGAATCTGGTGGGAGCGGTGGTCTCAGGGATCAAACAACTGCACATCGCTGCTGGTACAAATCCAGAAAAACTCCCCGACCCAAGCAAGCCCTACTACTGGACTGACCGCAGCAAACCCAATATCAAGCGTCCTCTGGTCACCTTCAGCAACCCCATCCTGTTCAACAAGATCAAGGCGGGCGAGGCCTACATCACCCTAGACAGAGCCTTTCTCGACAGCTACCGGCAGACCATTATCAACGTCATCGCCGGCGCCACCCTACTGCTGATCGTGATCGCCTCGTTTCTCACCTATGGATTGAGCCGGCAGCTGGCGCGACCAATCAGCCGCTTGGCAGAGGCGGGCCAGTCTGAATCCTCTGAGGAGCCGGCCTACTCTACCTACACTGACCGCCGCGATGAGATCGGCCAGGTCTACTCCCATTTTCAGCGCATGAGCACCGGCCTATTACAGAAGCAGCAGGTTGAAGAGGCACTGGCCCGCTATGTCTCCCCCAAGGTAGCGGAGAAGATCCTCGCCAACCTCTCCGACACACGCCTCGCCAACAGTCAGATCAAGGGTAGTGTGCTGTTCTGCGACATCGTCGGCTTTACCAGGATGTCGGAGCATCTGCCGCCGGACCAGGTCGCTGAGCTGCTCAATCTCTACCTAGGCAACATCGCCGAGGCGGCCCAGCACAGCCACGGCATGGTGGACAAGTTCATCGGTGATGCTGCGATGATTCTGTTCGGCGCCCCCGACCCGGACCCACACCACGCCACCCATGCGGTGCGCTGCGCCTGCCTGATCGTGGCGCTGATCGACCGCATCAACCGCAACCGCCACCTCAACCATGAGCAGCCGATCCAGGTGCGCATCGGCATCAACAGTGGTGATATGCTGGCGGGTAACATCGGTATCCCAGAGCGACTCGAATACACCGTAATCGGCGACACCGTAAACGTCGCCTCGCGCCTCTGCGACCGGGCGCCAACCAGCGGCATCCTGATCAGCGAGGCCACCGCATCGCCCCATGCGGTCAGGAATACGGTGGATCTCACCCTACAAGCACCGATCAACGTCAAAGGCAGAAAAGAGCCCGTCAGCACACTGCTGGTCAACGCACCCAAAGACAAGTTCGCCCGCCGGCTGGCGGCCACCGTGAAAAAAATCAGAAACAGCCAAGAAACAGCATGAAAAAAAGCAATACATGGACGGCCCTGATCATGACAGCAGCCCTGAGCGGCTGCGCCAGCCTGCCGCCTGAACTGAAGCTGCCACAGTTGGGCGAACCCGAACCCAAGAAGGTCGAAAAACCATTAAAAACGGCCAACCAGCTGCTGAAGAAGGGTGAACTGGGTGAAGCAGTGGCCCTGCTGGAGAAGGCGATCATGGCGGGCGAGAAGGACAAGGCCGTGGTCAGGCTGCACAACAAACTAAGCGCCATCCAGACCCGTCGGGAGGAGCAGCTTGAGGATCAATTGCTGCTGCAACAGTACGATGCACTGCAAAAACAGTTGCCCCTGATGGCGAAGCTGGCAGAAAACCGGCCGAGAGACGCCCACCTCCACTCCAAACTCCTCGATGCCCAGTCCGAGCAGGAGCAGCAACACCTCTACCTGACCCGCTGCGGCTGGCGGGAGTGGCGCCACCAACCCAAACTAGCGACCCGCTGCCTGACAGTGGCGCTGTCGATTAAGGAGGATGAAGATGATCGGCGCCTATTGAAGCTACTCAACTCCCGCTCCTCCAAAGCGGTTAAGCAGGCCCGGAAAATTAAAAAGTCGCAGCGCGCCGCGATCTCAAAGAAGGCATCCGCCAACAAGTTCAAGCAGGCTCAGGTTCTATTTGAGAAGAATGAGTTGAGCAAAGCCAAGATGCTGCTGCAGAAGTTGCTGCAAAAAGAGCCGAAAAACAGCGCCGTACGAGAGCTTTTGCAGCTGGTGCAGAAAGAGCTACAGATTCATCTGGAGAACCTATTCAAGACAGGCGACCAGCTATACTCACAGGGAGAGGTTGCCGGCGCTATTGCGGTCTGGGAGGCCGCCCAGAAGCTCGACCCCAACGACGATCGGGTGGTGAAGAAGATCGAGCGAGCACAGCGAATTCTGGACAATCTGGAGCAACTCAGGAAATCGAGGTAGTATCAGGATGATCGACGCGGCTAGATCGGCCAGTAGATTCTCGCGCTGGAGGCATTTATCTAATCTGGCACCAGGATCAGCCCGACCTAGAGTTGACGGCAAGCAGCCATAGTGGCGCCTCGCATGCCTCCTCTTCATCCGTCCACACCAAACACTGCTCTCTCTTTCCTGTCACGGCTGCTGATCATCCTTCTCTGCTGGCTGCCTCCTCCCAGCTTTGCAGATAACCACCTGGTACCGGTTACCCTGCAGCTCAAATGGAAGCACGCCTTCCAGTTCGCCGGCTACTACGCTGCTCTCGAGAAAGGCTTCTATAGCAATGCAGGGCTGGAGGTCAGGATCCTTGAACATCAGGGGGATTATTCACCTATCGAGGCTCTGTTAGAGGGCAGGGCCGAATACGCGGTTACCGCTGCCGATATTCTCATCCACCGTACCCAGGGCAAACCAGTGGTAGCCCTCGCCAGCATCTTCCAGCACAGCCCCTACGCCTTTCTGGTCAAGGCGGAGTCAGGCATAAACAGTGTGACAGGGTTCGTTGGACAGCGGGTGATGCTGGGGTCGGGCATCCAGGATGCTGCGCTCCGTGCCACCCTGCGTCGCGCCGGCCTGAGCCTCGATGATCTCACCATTCTACCTACCAGTTTCGATGTGCGCTCACTGATCCGAGGCGATACCGACGTCTTCAATGCCTATGTCACCGATCAGGGCTTTGCCCTGCAAGAGACAGGCATCGAGGGTCGCTATCTGTTGCCCAAGCAGTATGGAATCGACTTCTATGGCGATGTTCTCGCCACCACTGAAGCCGAGGCAGAGCAGCATCCGCAACGGCTGCGTAACTTTCTCAAGGCGAGTCTCAGGGGCTGGGAGTACGCCCTCAACCACCCGGATGAGCTGATTGATCTGATCCTGGCCAAGTACAACACTCAGGAATTGAGCCGTAAACATTTGGAGTATGAGGCACGCACCTCCCGTGAACTGATCCAGCCACTGTTGGTCAGGATCGGTCATATGAATCCGGCCCGCTGGGAGCATATCCGCGACGTCTTCACCGAGTTAGAACTCATCCCGCCGGGCAGCCGCATCGCAGGACTGATCTACGCCGAAGATGACCAGGCCAGCAGTTGGGCGCGCTGGCTGGTCGAATACTGGAACCTCCTGCTCGCTGGCCTGGTCCTCTTCCTAGTCGCGGTGCTGCTGCTGTTCAATCTGCAGATGCGCCGCCTGATCCGCCAGCGCACCGCCGAACTCGCCCAGAGCGAACACTCTCTGCGCACCCTGATCGATATGGAGCCCGCCTGCGTCAAGACTCTGGATCGCAAGGGGCGCCTGCTTACTATGAACAGAGCCGGCCTGGCGATGATCGATGCAGACAGGATCGAGCAAGTATGCGGCCATCCGATCACCGAACTAGTGGATAAGCCCTATCGAAAACAGTTCATCGAACTCATTAAGCAGGTTTTTACCGGCCACTCCGGGAGCCTGCTGTTCCGCGCCACCGGGTTGAAGGGGCACAAACTCTGGCTGGAGACCCACGCCGTTCCCTTCCGCGAAGCCAATGGCGAGATCAGCCGCCTGCTCAGTGTTACCCAGGATGTCACCCAGCGCATCAAAGCGGAGAACACCGCTCTGCAGCAGCAGCGAAGCAACCAGTCGATGCTCGCCAACATCCCCGGCGCTATCTACCGTTGCATGTACGATCACAGCCGTAGCATGCTGTTTATCAGTGACTATATCAAACAACTGACGGAATACCCGGCAGATGATTTCATCAACAACGCCGCAATCTCATTTCTGGAGCTGATCCACCCGGCCGATATCGAACCGAGCCTCGACTATCTCGACAAACGGCTCTGGGATCACGACGACTACTACCTCGAATTTCGCATCATCCGCCAACATGACCGGGCAATCCGTTGGCTGGCAGACCGCGGCACAGCAAGCCGGGGGCAGGATGGGAAGATCCTCTGTCTGGATGGCGCTCTGTTCGATATCACCGAGCGTAAACAGACTGACGACGCACTACACATCCTGGTCGAAAGCATGGTTGGTCTGACTGGTCAGGCCTTCTTCGACAAAACAGTCAGTGCGCTCTGCCGTTGGTTCAATGCCGATGGCGCCAGCATCGGGGTAATCGAAGATGATGAGTGGGTACAGGCGATTGCACTGACACTCGATGGCGAGCTGATCTCCGACTACGGCTATCCACTGGCCGGCTCACCCTGCAGGGAGGTGGCTGACACTACCACCTGCCTCTATCCTCAGGATGTCGCACAGCAGTTTCCTGAAGACCCGGAGCTGGAAAAACTCGGCGTCCAAGGCTATGCCGGCACACCAATTCGTGACCAGCATCACAAGGTCATTGGTATCGTCTGGGTTATATCGCGCCAGCCGCTCAACGTGCCCACCCACTGGGAGGATGCCCTGAACATTATCGCCGCCAAGGCCGGCGCCGAGATCCTGCGCAGGCGCACCGAGCGCTCCCTCAAAGAGAACATGGAGCGCTACCGGGCATTGGTCGAATCGACCCAGGACTTTGTCTGGGAGACCGACAGTCAAAGCCGCTACACTTACTGCAGCCCCCAGACAAAAACGATTCTCGGCTACAAGCCCGAGGAGCTGATCGGCAAAACCCCCTTCGACTTCATGCCCCCTGAGGTTGCTGATCAGGTCTCCAGCCAGTTCACGGCCATTATCCAACAGCGGCGTCCCTTCAGCTCCCTGGAGAACCTCAATCTGCACAAACAGGGCCATCAGGTAATACTCGACACCAGCGGCATGCCCTTCTTCGATGCCAACGGCGAACTGGCCGGCTATCGTGGCATCGACCGCGACATCACCCAACGCAAACAGGCCGAGAGTTATCTGCGGGAGAGTGAAAGGCGCTTTCGCGAACTGATCGAGAGCCTGCCCAACGTGGCAGTACAGGGCTACGACAGAGAGCTCCGGGTGATCTACTGGAACGCCGCCAGCTCGCGACTCTACGGCTACACGGAAGAGGAGGCGCTCGGCGCCCAGTTGCAGGACCTGATCATCCCCGAGTCGATGTACGACTGCCTAGTCGAAGCCCACCACGCCTGGCTCGAGCGGGGGCAGCCGATCCCCCCCGGCGAGCTGGAGCTGCTGCACAAGGACGGCCATCTGCTGCCGGTCTTCTCCAGTCATGTGCTACTCAACCAGGACACAGATAATCCCGAGATGTTCTGCATCGATGTCGATCAGTCAGAGCAGAAGCGGGCGCTAGACAAACTTGAACACCTCGCCACCTACGACCAGCTGACTCATCTGCCCAACCGCTACCTGCTAGAGAGTGAACTCAGCAACCGCATCAAAGAGGCCGAGCGGTTCGGCCAGAAACTAGCGATCCTCTTTATCGACCTCGACAATTTCAAGGTGATCAACGACTCGATGGGCCACGAGTATGGCGACATCCTGCTGCTGCAGGTGGCCAAACGCCTCTCCAGCCAACTGCGGAAGTACGACACTGTGGCGCGCTTTGGCGGTGATGAGTTTGTGCTGATGATGCCGATGATCCAGGAGAATAGTGAGGTCGCTGCTGTAGCCAAGAAGATCATCCGTGAGTTTGCCACGGTGTTCGATCTCAAAGAACAGGAGGCCTTTGTCACCACCAGCATCGGCATCAGCCTGTTTCCCGATGATGGCCAGACTACCGGCGAACTGCTGCAAAATGCCGATGCCGCCATGTATCGAGCCAAAGATGCCGGGCGCAACCGCTATCAGTTCTTTACCCAAACGATGAACGACGAACTGCGCCGCTACCAGCAGATCGAGACCCAGCTACGGCGTGCCCTTGAGACCGAGGTCCTGCAACTCTACTACCAGCCACAAGTGGACCTGCGGAGCGGCAAGATCAAAAGCTGTGAGGCGCTGCTGCGCTGGTTGCCCGAAGATGGCGAGCCGATCTCACCGGCCGAGTTTATCCCGGTAGCAGAGCGCTCGGAACTGATCATCCGCATCGGCGAGTGCGTGATCAACGCCGCCTGCCGGCAACGAGCCGCCTGGAAAGCACGCGGGCTGCGCGACTTCCAGATCGACATCAACATCTCCGGGCGGCAGTTCCTGTTTCACGATCTTTACCAGGTCATCACCAAAACGCTGCAGAGATACGGGCTCTCTCCTACCGATATTGGCATCGAGCTAACCGAAAACGTGCTGATCAAGGCGGATGAAAAGATCCTCTCCGACCTGAAACGGCTCCACCAGGCCGGCATGCAGATCGCCATCGACGACTTCGGCACCGGTTACTCCTCCCTTAGCTACCTGAAACGTTTTCCGGTCGACAATCTCAAGATCGACCGAGCGTTCGTGCGCGACGCCCCCCACGACAGCGATGACCGTTCGATTATGGAAGCGATCGTTGCAGTCGGCCACCGGCTCGGTATGAAAGTGGTGGTGGAGGGCGTTGAAAATCAGGCCCAGCACGCCCTCTCCATTGAGATCGGCTGTGATCTTGCACAGGGCTACTATTTCTACCGCCCGATGCCTGCTGAGCAGCTGGAGGCGCTGCTGGAGTTCCCGGTCCCAGCACACAAGAGCCACTGAAAAACCAATACTAAGCATTAATTTTCTGTGGAAATCCCCGGTCGATTTCTCTATCCTGTGCCGCCATTGAGTTGCGGAACCAACCCCGGCAGCGGCCCCTGCGGCACGCCTGCCAGCAACAAGATTTCCAAAGAATAAACAGTAGGATAGGACGCCTTCCTAATCCTGCATCCTGCTATTCACTACAGGACAACTACCAATGACCGTAAAGGACATGACCGGGAGCACCGATCTGACCCGGTTCGACAAGGGCACAGGCGCGGTGCGTACCCACCGCCCCGTCTACCTCGACTTCCTGCCCCCCTGCAATAGTGCCTGCCCCGCCGGGGAAGATATCCAGGGCTGGCTGGCACTGGCTCAGGAGCAGCGCTACGAAGAGGCCTGGCAGCTGCTGATCGAGAACAACCCGATGCCGGCGATCCACGGCCGTGTCTGCTACCACCCCTGCGAGACAGGCTGCAACCGCAACTTCACCGACAGCACCGTGAGCATCCACGCGGTGGAACGCTTCCTCGGTGACATGGCGCTAGAGCAGGGCTGGAAACCGAAGTTCGAGGCGAAGCCCGGCGGCAGCAAGGTGCTGGTGGTCGGCGGCGGGCCTTCCGGTCTCTCCGCCGCCTACCACCTGACCCGCCTCGGTCATCAGGTGGAGATCCGTGAGGCCGGCCCGATCGCCGGCGGTATGATCCACTTCGGTATCCCCGCCTATCGCATGCCGCGGAACGAGCTGGCCGCCGAGATCCGCCGCATCGAGGAAATCGGGGTCAAGATCAGCCTCAACCACCGGGTCGAGGATCTGCTCAAAGAGAAGCAGGAGGGTGGCTTCGATGCAGTCTTCATCGCCGTCGGCGCCCACATCAGCAAGAAGATCGAGATCCCTGCCCGGGATGCCGGCAAGATGCTCGACGCGGTCAGTTTCCTGCGCCAGGCTCACAGCGACAACCCGCCCAAGCTGGGTCGCCGGGTGGCGATCTACGGCGGCGGCAACACCGCCATGGACGCGGCCCGCACCGCCAAGCGCCTGGGCGTCGACGAGGCGATGATTATCTACCGCCGCGACCGCGCCAGCATGCCGGCCCACGACTTCGAGGCCGACGAGGCCCTCGAGGAGGGCGTAAAGATTAAGTGGCTGCGCACCATCAAAGAGATCGACCAGACCACCTTCAAGGTCGAGGTGATGGAGCTGGACGAGAATGGCCGCCCCCAACCCACCGGTGAGGTCGAAGAGCTGCAGGCCGACGCCCTGATCCTGGCAGTGGGTCAGGACACCGATACCGGCTTCCTCGACTCAGTGCCAGGCATTGAATTCAACCGCGACGGCACCGTGATCGTTGGCGAGGACATGATGACCGGCGCCCCCGACATCTTCGCCGGCGGCGACATGGTGCCCAGCGAACGCTCGGTGACCATTGCGGTCGGCCACGGCAAAAAGGCGGCCCGCTTCATCGACGGCTACCTGCGCGGCAAGCCCTACCAACCCGCCAGAAAACATCCACTGGTCGATCACGAAAAGCTCCATCTCTGGTACCGCACCAACGCCCCCCAGCGGGAACAGCAGCAGCTGCCGCTGGTGGAGCGCATGGACAACTTCGACGAGATCCTGCAGGGGTTGAGCGAGGGCGAGGCGCAGTTCGAGGCGCAGCGCTGCCTCTCCTGCGGCAACTGCTTCGAGTGCGACGGCTGCCTCGGCTCCTGTCCAGAAGGCGCCGTGATCAAACTTGGCCCCGGCAAACGCTACCGCTACGACTACTCGCGCTGCACTGGCTGCGCGGTCTGTTACGAGCAGTGCCCCTGCCACGCCATCGAGATGGTGCCGGAGCCCGGCTCGATCTATGAAAAAGTCGGCATGAGCGGAGGCTGAGCCATGAGCGAGAACAACAAAAAATTTGTCACCATCGACGGCAACGAGGCGGTGGTTCACGTCGCCTACCGGGTCAGTGAGGTCTGCTCGATCTACCCGATCACCCCCTCCTCACCGATGGCGGAGTCGGCCGATGTCTGGTCTGCCAAGGGCACCACCAACATCTGGGGTCAGGTACCCGATGTGTTCGAGATGCAGTCGGAGGGAGGCGCTGCCGGCACCGCCCACGGTGCCCTGCAGGCCGGCGCCATGACCACCACCTTCACCTCCTCCCAGGGGCTGATGTTGATGCTGCCGAACATGTACAAGATCGCCGGCGAGCTCACCTCCACGGTGTTCCATGTGGCGGCCCGCTCGCTAGCGGCCCAGGCATTGTCGATCTTCGGCGACCATCAGGACGTGATGGCAGCACGCACCACCGGCTTCGCCATGCTCTGCTCCGCCTCGGTGCAGGAGGCCCATGACCTGGCGCTGATCAGCCACGCCGCCACCCTCGAGACCCGGGTACCTTTTATCCACTTCTTTGATGGCTTCCGCACCTCCCACGAAGTAAACAAAATCGAGCTGCTCTCCGACGCGCAGATCCGCGCCATGATCAATGAAGACCTGGTGATCGCCCACCGCCAGCGCGCCCTCAACCCAGACAACCCCTTCATCCGCGGCACTGCACAGAATCCGGATGTCTATTTCCAGGGCCGCGAGAGCGCCAACCCCTACTACGAGCGCATCCCCGGCATCCTGCAGCAGACCATGAACCGCTTCGCCGAGCTCACCGGCCGCCAATACAGCCTCTATGAGTATTTTGGCGATCCACAGGCGGAGCGGGTGGTCATCATCATGGGTTCCGGCATCGAGACGGTGCAGCAGACCGTCGAGCAGCTCAACGCTCAGGATGAGCGGCTGGGTGTGCTGCAGGTTCGCCTGTTCCGCCCCTTCCCCGCCGATGATCTGCTGGCGGTGCTGCCCAGCAGCGTAAAGTCGCTCGCGGTACTAGACCGCACCAAGGAGATCGGCGCCAACGGCGAACCGCTCTATCAAGAGATCATGACGCTGCTGATGGAGGCCTACACCCAGGGCACTATCAGCAACCTACCGCGGGTGATCGGTGGCCGCTACGGCCTCTCCTCCAAGGAGTTCACCCCGGCGATGGCCAAGGCGGTGTTCGATGAGCTGGCCAAGGCAGCGCCGAAGAACCACTTCACCATCGGCATCACAGACGATGTGACCCATACCAGCCTTGAATTCGACCCCAAGTTCAACATCGAGGGCGAGGATGTCACCCGCGCCCTGTTCTTCGGCCTCGGCTCCGATGGTACGGTTGGCGCCAACAAAAATAGCATCAAGATCATCGGCGAGAACACCGAGCTGAACGCCCAAGGCTACTTCGTCTACGACTCGCGCAAGGCGGGCTCAACCACCGTCTCCCACCTGCGCTTTGGCCCGCAGCTGATCAAGGCCCCCTACCTGATTCAGTCGGCTAACTTCATCGCCTGCCACAAGTTCGACTTCGTCTCCAAGGTGGAAGTACTGCGCGAGGCCGCAGAAGGTGCGGTGTTCCTGCTAAACAGCCCCTACAGCCCGGACGAGGTTTGGGAAAAATTACCCAGGCCAGTGCAGCAGATCCTAATCGACCGGCAGATCGCCCTGTATGTGATCGACGCCTCCACCGTAGCCCGAGAGGCGGGCATGGGGCGACGCATCAACACCGTGATGCAGACCTGCTTCTTCGCCCTCTCCGGGGTGCTGCCGAGGGACGAGGCGATCGCACAGATCAAACAGGCGATCGAGAAGAGCTACTTCACCAAAGGCAAGGCGGTGATCGAGCAGAACTTCAAGGCGGTGGACGCCGCTCTCGATCATCTGCACAAAGTCGACTACCCCGATCAGGTCAGCAGCCAGCGCGAGCTCGATCCAGTGGTGCCGCCCCAGGCCCCTGATTTCGTACAGGAGGTCACCGCACCGATGCTACTCGGCCGCGGTGATGAGCTGCCGGTAAGCAAACTGCCGGTGGACGGCACCTACCCCAGCGGTACCACCCAGTGGGAGAAGCGCAACATCTCCGACTTCATCCCGGTGTGGGAGCCCGATATCTGCATCCAGTGCGGCAACTGCAGCTTCGTCTGCCCGCACAGCGTAATCCGCTCCAAGTTCTTCCATGAGAAGAAGCTGGCGGACGCGCCCGACTCCTTCCCCTCGGCCCGGATCAGCGCCCGCGGCTTCCCCGAGACCCGCTACACCCTGCAGATCTATCTGGAGGACTGCACCGGCTGCGGCCTCTGCGTCGAGGCCTGCCCCGCGTACGACTTCGAGGATAAAACCACCAAAGCGATCAACATGAAGCCGAAAGCGCCGGTGTTCGAGGCGGGCAAGACCAATGTGGGATTCTTCGAGAGCCTGCCGGTCAACGACCGCGCCAAGGTCGACTTCTCCTCGGTGCGCGGCGCGCAGTTTCTAGAGCCGCTATTCGAGTTCTCCGGCGCCTGCTCCGGCTGCGGCGAAACCCCCTACGTGCGGCTCCTCTCCCAGCTATTCGGCCCTCGCCTGCTGGTGGCCAACGCCACCGGCTGCTCCTCGATCTACGGCGGCAATCTACCCACCACCCCCTGGACCAAAAACAAAGAGGGCCAGGGCCCGGCCTGGTCCAACTCTCTGTTCGAGGACAACGCCGAGTTCGGCCTCGGCATGCGCATCAGCTCCGACCACCACACCACGATGGCGAAGAAGCTGATCAAAGAACTGGCTCCACAGCTGGGTAAGGAGTGCGTCAATGCCCTGCTCAGCACCGACCAGCGGGTCGGTAGTGAGCTGCGCGCCCAGCGCGAGCGGGTCGTCCAGCTGAAACAAAAGCTGAAAACCATCAACGATCCGCGAGCAAAAAACCTGCTGTCGCTGGTCGACCACCTAGTGCGCCGCTCGGTCTGGCTGGTGGGCGGCGACGGCTGGGCCTACGACATCGGCTCCGGCGGTCTCGATCATGCGCTCGCATCCGGGCGCAATATCAACGTGCTGGTGCTCGATACTGAGGTCTACTCCAACACCGGCGGGCAGATGTCGAAATCAACCCCCACCGCCGCCACGGCCAAGTTCGCCTCAGCGGGCAAGCGCATCGGCAAGAAGGATCTGGCAATGCAGGCGATCTCCTACGGCAACGTCTACGTGGCACGGGTGGCGATGGGCGCCAGTCCCCAGCAGACCCTACTGGCGATGCGTGAGGCTGAAGAGTACGATGGCCCCTCGCTGATCCTCGCCTACAGCCCTTGTATCGCCCACGGATACGACCTGCGCCAGGGCTTGGAGCAGCAGAAACTGGCGGTGGAGAGCGGCTACTGGCCGCTAATCCGCTACAGCCCGGCGCTGCGCAAGGCGGGCCACCGGCCCTTCGTGCTCGATTCGCCGCGGCCGCGGATCCGCCTCAAGGACTACGCCTACAACGAGATGCGCTATAAGCTGCTGACCCGTACCCACCCGGACGAGGCGGAGCACCTGATCCAGGTGGCACAAGAGTTGGTCGATCTACGATGGGATACTTACGAACACATGGCCGAACAAGAGCCGACCGAGTTCCAGCCGGTCGCCTAATGCAGCGCGCGCTGCGACGGCTCTTCATCCTCTTCGCTCTGCTGCCACTCCCCCTGTTAGCGGGGGAGTGGTCGGGCTATATCGAGGCCCAAGGCCGCTATTTCAGTCAGCACCCGCTGGAACCTGAGCAACGCAGCAGCCTGCTCTCCCTCGCCGCCGAACCGGAGTTCTACCACGCTTGGGATGACGACCGGCAGAGCCTGGTGTTCCGCCCCTTCTACCGCTGGGACTCAGCCGACAGCGAGCGCAGCCACGGCGACATCCGCGAGCTGCTCTGGACCTACGCCGCAGAAAACTGGGAGCTGCAAGCCGGCATCGGCAAAGTCTTCTGGGGTGTGACCGAGGCACGTCACCTGGTCGACATCATCAACCAGACCGATCTGGTGGAGAACCTGGATGGCGAGCAGAAACTGGGCCAGCCGATGATCCGCTTCTCTAGCGAGCGCGACTGGGGGCTGCTCGATCTGTTCGTGCTGCCCGGCTTTCGTGAACGGACTTTTCCGGGGATCCACGGGCGGTTTCGCAGCCAGCCCCGGGTCGATCGTGACCTGACCCGCTACGAATCGGACAAAGAGGATCGCCACATCGACCTAGCGATCCGCTGGGCCCACAGCCTCGGTGACTGGGACATCGGCCTGGCCCACTTCCACGGCACCAGCCGCACCCCAGACCTGGCCCCCACGAGCAATACCGCTGGCGAAACGGTGCTCGCCCCCTTCTACCCGCTGATCGACCAGACTAGCCTCGATCTGCAGGCCACCAAGGGCGACTGGCTGTGGAAACTGGAGGCGGCCTACCGCAGCGGCCAGGGTGACGCCTACAGCGCCGCCACCGGCGGTTTTGAGTACACCTACGTGGGAGTGCTGCAGAGCGATATGGACCTGGGGGTACTGATGGAGTATCTCTACGACGAACGCGGCGATGCCGCCCCCATCGCCTTTGAAAACGACCTCTTCATTGGCCTGCGCCTCACTGCCAACGACGTGCAGAGCAGCGAACTGCTCACCGGCGTGATCCGCGACCTCGATTCCGGTGCGCTGCTATTCAACCTGGAAGCAAGCCGACGCCTCGGCGACAGCTGGAAGGCTGCGGCGCAGATCCGTATCTGGAGCAACGTCCCAGAAGATGATCAGCTCTACGCCTTCAGCCGGGATGACTATGTTGAGCTAAGTTTGGCACGTTATTTCTAGGAAACAGTGCCCCCTACCTCTTGGCCTGATGCCGGCTCAGCCGGCATCAGGGGGCTCAGCCGCTAGCGGCTATGGATGCAGATCAATTGTTCTCTGACCCGGTTTTTCGTAGTTTCGCCAAGGGAGACCCACTCACTGCGCAATCGACTATTTATCTTATTGAAGGGATTTGCTTATGACCAAGAAAAGACTGATTGGATATGTATACCTGTCTCTCATGCTTTACTTCCCACTATCGGCCGAGGCGACGGAACTCAAGGCATCTCAAAAACTTTCTCTGCATAAATCAGAAGCCAAAGAATCAGCGATCAAAGACGTAGGAAAGGAGACGCTGGGTACGCCTCCGACAGTTCGACTAAATATGTGCGGTAAAG
Organism: endosymbiont of Ridgeia piscesae; assembly: GCF_001443665.1. Classification (NCBI taxonomy): domain Bacteria; kingdom Pseudomonadati; phylum Pseudomonadota; class Gammaproteobacteria; species endosymbiont of Ridgeia piscesae. Next base: position 95,060 of record NZ_KQ557119.1, read on the forward strand.
GTTTGTGGTTTAACAATAGGATGCCAACGCAGAAATTTCTTCGTGGAAATGGTTCCGAAGGGCGAAGCATTTGTTAGCGTTTTCGGATCGCGACTACGGTCTGAAGGCCCGGGTTCAATCGTACTCTTTACAGTGGATAGCGATGCAGTCGCTCATCAGTACCACATCTCTGCTGAGCGCTCTAGGGAGGCGGCAAGAACAAGCGATAAAACTACTAAAGCCAAGGACTCCAGAAGTTTAGAAGTAAAGAACACTGGAGGCAAAGCATCAGACAGCCGGAGCATCAAGAGAAAAACAACTGGTGCTAAAGTTACGCCCCCAATCACTCATGTAGATACACCAATGATTCTACAGGCAGGGGATTTCAAGGGCTTTAAACTACTGAGCAGGGTCACGGAGACCCGAGGCATGCATGGCGGTTGGTCGAACATGTACTATGAGATTGCCACACCCAAGCCTACTGGTGATCTGACCCTATATTACAGCAAGTATCGCCAATATGGACCTTCGCGCTGGAGAGATACGATTTGCCGCAGCAACCAGTATCTCACCAACTCCGGCGAATCAGGCGACAGCGGTTGCCATTCAATAGGAGTCATAGCGAGCAGCAGCGGCCCCAGCATTCGTCAGCAGTGCATGGCCAGTGAAGTTATGGCGGGTGATGCGGTGAAGTGGACGGTAACAACAGGCTGCAATTCAATCGGCGGAGGCATTGTGGCTGCAGCCGCCATAAAAGCCAGCCTACCAGTATTTGCTGCTGTCACTATCGAGACAGAGAACCCGATTGCGGGCGGAGTCGCCGGCCTTACCACACTCGGTGGTATCACGTTGGCAGGTGGTTATATTGTCGGCAACGCTTGCAATGTCGCAGGTGCACTTGCCGATGACCTGACGGGCAAGTTAACTGGGTGTGTAACAACTGGGCTTCCTGGGACTGCGGAAGAAATTGCTGACATCTACGATCAACTAGAGCTGCTTAAAAACGCAGCGAATGAATGGTTCACCGAACCCGGCACATGCATGATCTGCAACGCAACTTCAGTTGAAACAGTCGGCGGTGGGTGGAACGAACAAGAAGGCACCATGGAAGTAATTGGTGAAGTGGTTTGCTCAGACTGGAGTTGGTCACATGGTAGTGACTCGAACGGTGATTTGTTTTGCGACTAGATGCTGAACTCCCCGACCTCTCAACCACCCGTGGACTATGTCGCAAGTCCACGGGTGTTTTTCTACAAACAGGACTTACATTAGATCAAACAGAGTCCATTCAGGAAATTGTTCTCTGACCTGATTTTGTTATCGATTTACACCCTTTGACGATATTGGCGGAAATTGCTCTCTGACCCGATTTCGCGCAAAACATCACCGGCATTTTGCAAGCAGAGCTTCGATCAGTGCGGCCCTTTCCTTTTCAGTATTTTTCTCCTATCCAATAAGAGGAGCCAAAAAATACCGTAAGCAATTCAGGAGGCCTGAAAATGTCCAATATCCAAAGCATACTGGGTAACGAGGCTGAAGATCTGCTACAGCACCGCTGTGCCGGTATTCCCAGCGAGCAGTTGCACCTGCCGGGGCCGGACTTCATCGACCGGGTGGTGGCCCAATCTGACCGCAAGCTCGGCGTGTTGCGAAATCTTCAGGCCATGTTCAACCACGGCCGGCTCAGCGGTACCGGTTATCTCTCCATTCTGCCAGTGGACCAGGGGGTGGAGCATGCGGGCGGCGCCTCCTTCGCCCCCAATCCGATTTATTTCGACCCGGAGAAGATCATTGAGCTCGCCATCGAAGGGGGCTGCAATGCGGTGGCCTCCACCTTGGGCGTGCTCGGCTCGGTCGGCCGCAAATATGCCCACAAGATCCCCTTCCTGGTGAAGCTCAACCACAACGAGCTGCTCACCTATCCCAACATCTACGACCAAACTCTGTTCGCCAGTGTGGAACAGGCCTTCGACCTCGGGGCAGCGGCGGTGGGCGCCACGGTCTATTTCGGCTCAGCTGAGTCGCGCCGCCAGATCACAGAGATCAGCGAGGCCTTCCAGGCCGCCCATGAACTGGGCATGGTGACCGTACTCTGGGCCTACCTGCGCAATCCAGCCTTCAAACACGAGGGTAGCGACTACCATTCGGCGGCGGATCTCACCGGTCAGGCCAATCACCTGGCCGCCACCATCGAGGCGGATATCATCAAGCAGAAACAGGCGACCCTGGATGGCGGCTACACCGCCATCAACTTTGGCAAGACCCACCCCCGGATCTATGCGGAGCTCTCCGGCAGCCACCCCATCGACCGGGTGCGTTACCAGGTTGCCAACTGCTACATGGGGCGTATCGGCATGATCAACTCAGGTGGGCCCTCGGGCAAGGATGATCTGCACCAGGCGATACGCACTGCGCTAATCAACAAACGGGCTGGCGGCATGGGGCTGATCTCCGGGCGCAAGGCGTTCCAGAAGCCCATGACCGAGGGCGTGACCCTGCTTAACGCCATCCAGGACGTCTACCTATCGCCGGAGGTAACCATCGCTTGAAACGAGCAAGCTGTCACCACTGAGTCACGAATGGGATAGAAAAAAGTTTGTGGTGCCGCGCAAGCGCTAGGGCAGAATCAGTGACGCATAACCTCCCAACGCCTGACGCATCGCATCGATGGAAGGTGGGCTGGCCCAGGCCATGTCATCCAGCCCACCACGACAGGTCAGCCGCATCACATCAGGCTGTCGGTCTGAGCCAATCCAGAGATGTAGCGCGCGCATGATCATCGGTCTCCCGCTGCCATCCATTCCGGCGGATCTGAGCCCAGCCAACTGTAGTGGCTGCGGATGGTAGACGATCTCTGAAGTTTGCGGCTGAACCCTTACCACCAGGAAGGCTTCAGGCTGGATAGTTCTGTCGGTTTCGCTCAGTTTTTTCAGCTCAAAATTGCAGCTTGGATAGTAGCGATCCAGCGCCTTTTTTGTGACCACGACGCCGCGCTGCAGATAGACCCGGGTCTCTCCTCCTGGCACCGTCAATGCGGTTTTCAGCTCGATGTTCGATCCCACCGGCGGCGCAGAGTAGATATTCGACGAATCCTGCTTGCCCCCACCCATGGCACATCCGGTGAGAAACAGAAACGCCCAGAACAGCACGCTGTTTTTCATGCTCACCCCCGGTTTGTATGAAGCTAGCCCAGAACCCGGAAATAGCAGGCCAGATCGGGCAGATCGACCTCGCGAGGCGCGATCTTCACCACCGAGTTTAGTGCAGGCTTGCTCTTCATTCTGACTCGCGCCTCCATCGCCAGTTCCGGGATCAGCACACTGGCCCGCTCCCCCTCAATGGCGACCACCACCCCCTCCCCCTGCCATTTGGGGTGGTCACGCAGATAGACCATGCGCCAGTGGTTGTTGGATTGGCGTTCCGCCTTGCGGATCGACATGCTCCCCAGTTCCGCCTGACTGATGCGTTCGGAGATGGTGTGAATGTCGAGCAGCGGCTCACCTTTGAGATGCGCACGCAGCTGCTGGTGGGTAAGCAGATCGGAGTAGCGCCGCAGCGGACTGGTGGCGCGAGTGTAGCGCTGCAGGCCGAGGCCGCTGTGGGGCTCCGGCTGGGTCTTCACCTGAGTCGGCTTGAACTTGCGCACATAGGCGTACATGGCCGCCAAATCCTGCGGCGAGGCCGGCGTGTCAGGCGGTGCCTGGGTGGCGAAGGGCACAGGGATCTCATTATCGCTACAGTAGATCGCCACCGCCCCTCCCGCCATCAACATCAGGTCGGTGATCATCTCACGGCTCTTCAGTGCCGGCAGCGGGGTGATCGCCACCCCCTCCTCGGTTGCCCGTATCTTCACCTCCGGCAGCTGGATGAAGGCTGCTCCGGCTGCCTTCCGCCGCGCCCGGTAACAGGCCGCCTTCTGCTGCAGCGCCGCCAGCAGCGGCTCCTCCAGACGCTTATCGGCCTCATCATAGGAGAGACGTTCCACCTTCAGGCGGGTGAGTTGCAGCCGCACGTCCATCACCTCGCCAGCTTCAGAGAGCAGAAAGCCAATCGACAGCGCCGGCGACTCCTGCTGCAGCCCCAAGCCCAGCAGATGGGTGATGCCCAGCGGCAGCATCGGCACGATCTGCTCTGGTGAATAGAGGTTGGAACCACGAGAGCGCGCCTCGATATCGATCTCACTCTCCGGCGCCACCAGCGCCGCAGCATCGGCCACATGTACCCAGATGCGCTCGTCATCGAGGCTCACCGCGTCGTCCGGATCCTGGTTGCCCGCGTCGTCAATGGCATAGGCGGTCAGATGGGTCAGGTCGAGACGCTGCTCCTCAGGCAGCGCCGGCACCGGCTGCTGCGGCGTCTCCATCTGGACACCCATCCGTCTCGGATAGGGGTTTTCATTCTGCGACCAATAACCAGTCTTCACCAGCAGTCGATGGGCATTCAGCGGTGACTCCTGAAAACCCAGCGCTTTGAGGATGCGGCTGTTTTCACGACGCCTCAACGCCAGCGCCTCCACCTCACCCATCGCTTTGTTATCCTCCGGCAGCAGCTGCCCCTGTTCCACCCGTTCGACAAACGCCTCCCAGGCCTGCGCCTCAGCCGCCTTCGCCTGCCGCTGCTCACGCTCCGCATGCACCAGATCCGCCGGACGGGCGCGAATCGCGCCGGGCGTGCCCTCAAAATAGAGGCCATCGGTAACCAGCTCCCAGGCGGCCCAGGCAGTGGCGGGGGTGTAGTCACCAAACACCAGCTCGGAGAACTCGCCGATCTCGGTCTCGCTGCCATCCAGCAGCTCCCAGTTCTCCTCGATCTCACCCTGTTGCGGGGTAAGGTCCTTGAAACTGGTCAGCGGGCCAGGGTGCAGCAGTACAACGTCTTTGTCCCTGACCCGCTTGCGCTTGCCGCCCTCCAGCTCGATCTCGATCTTGTCGCTGATCTCAATTACCTTTGCAGGACGGATTTTGTAGAGGACAAGGCTGCCGACAGAGGGTTTACTCATTCAATTCTTCCAAGCCAAAGAGACAAATAACCGCAACGACAGGGAGCCTGCCGTCGTCAGGACGATGGGGTATGATACCGGCTGCGGACAATCAAACCCACAAACCTACGGAGTCAGATGAACAGTCAATGGATAAGATTTATGCGTGAGCGCAGTGCCGCAACAGACGAGGCAAACAGCGAGCCGCTCACCAAAGCCCCTCAGATTGAGGGGTGCGCACTGAACGATCTCTCGCATTTCGCCCTAATCCAAGTGGAGGGTGAAGACGCAGAGCAGTTTTTGCAGGGTCAGCTGACCAACGATATCCGGGAAGTCACCGAACAGCACAGCCAGCTGGCCGGCTGGTGCACCGCCAAGGGGCGCATGATGGCCTGTTTCCGCGTCTTCCGCCGCGGCGATACGTTTCTGCTGCAGACCCCGACGGGTAATCTCGACGCGCTGGTCAAGCGCTTGCGTATGTACGTATTGCGCGCCAAGGTGAAGATCAACGACCTCACCGAGGATCTGGTACGGATCGGACTCAGCGGTGGCTGTGCGCTCGATCTGCTGGGGGAGCACTTCTCCTCCATCCCCTGGGAAGAGAACGATGTGGTAATGGAGGATGGGGTCACCCTGATCCGCCTGCCCGGCAGCCGTCCCCGCTTCGAACTGGTTGGTCCGACGGCGACGATGCGGGAACTCTGGCAGAAGTTTGAATCCCAGGCCGCCATCGCGGACGAATCTTTTTGGGCGCTACAGGAGATCCGGGCTGGCCAGCCCACCATCTTCCCCCAGACCAGCGAGGCATTCGTGCCGCAGATGCTCAATATGCAGCTGGTAGACGGCATCAGTTTCACCAAAGGGTGCTACGTGGGCCAAGAGGTGGTCTCGCGCATGCATTATCTTGGCAAGCTGAAACGCCGCATGTATCTTGCCCATCTGGAGAGCGATCAGCCGCCACAGCCTGGCGATGAACTGTTCGCCGAGCAGAGCAGTTCCGGCCAGGGCACCGGCAAGGTAGTGGATGCCCGCCCCACCAACGGCGGCTATGAGATGCTGGCGGTGATCGAGATCGCCAGTGCAGAAAGCGATCGGGTGCTATTGGGCAAGACGGGGCCGGCACTGCAGCTGCGCGAGCTGCCCTACCCGTTCACTGAGGAAGTCGTAACCAAGGAATGAGATGATAGACGAACACGCCTTTCTGACGTCGCTGTTCAAGGCGATTGACAATCACAAACTGACTCTGCCGACCCTGCCCGAAGTGGCGTTGCGGGTACGCGACTCGGTCGAGCGCGAGGAGAGCACGGCCAAGTCAATCGCCGATATCGTCGCCACCGATGCGGCCCTCTCCGCACGTCTGCTGCAAGTCGCCAACAGCCCACTCTACCGTGGCCGGGTAGCGATCGACAATCTGCAGATGGCAGTGGCGCGACTCGGCACGCGCATGGTACGCAGTCTGGTGGTCAGCCTGATCATGCAGCAGATCTTTCAGCCCACCAGCGAGCAGCTCGACCAGCGCTTTCGCCAGGCCTGGGAGGAGAGTGTTCAGGTGGCGGCCCTGTCCCGGGTGCTCACCTCCAACCTCAAGCACCTAGACCGGGAGCAGGCGATGCTCGCCGGCCTGATCCACAATATCGGTACCCTGCCGATCCTCACCATGGCTGAGCACGACGCGAAGCTGATCGACGACCGGGAAGAGCTAGAGCGGTTAATCGAACTGATCAGCGCACCCATTGGGCAGCGTATCCTGCAGTCCTGGGGCTTCCCCGAGTCACTGATCAAGGTGCCGGGCAGCTATCAGGATCTCAGCTATGATGGCGGCGAGCTGGCCAACTATGTCGATGTGGTCCAGGTAGCCCGCTTGCAGACTCTGCAGGGCAGCGACCACCCACTCGCGAAGCTCGACTGGAGCAGGATCCCCTCCTTCGCCAAAGTTGGCATCGACCCCGAGGTCAGCGTAATCGAGATCGAGGGCGTGGCAAAGGATGTGGCCGAGGTCGAGGTGATCTTTCTCGGATGAGGCTGCACGGATCCGATCAGCATGATTGAGGTAGAGAACCTTAGCAAGCACTATGCCGGCGTGCGTGCTGTGGACGGCATCAGTTTCTCTATCCCCCAAGGCATCTGTTTTGGGCTGCTTGGCCCAAACGGGGCAGGCAAAACCACCACCGTGGAGATGCTTGAGGGGATCAAAAAACCTAGCTCCGGCAGCATCCGCTATCGCGGCGAACCCTTGGGTGAGCGGTTCCGCAGCGAAGCCGGCATCATGTTCCAGCACACCGCGCTGCAGGAGTATATCCGGGTCGATGAAGTACTGCGGCTATTCAGTCGCTTCTATGAAAAAACCCGGCCGCTGCACGAATTGATCGAGATCTGCGCCCTGCAGGAATTTCTCGATCGCGACACCCACAAGCTCTCCGGCGGACAGAAACAGCGTCTGTTACTCGCCATCGCCCTGATCAACAATCCCCAGGTGGTGTTCCTCGACGAACCAACCACCGGCCTCGATCCGCAATCCCGGCGTAATCTGTGGCAGCAGGTGGAACGCATCAAGGCGGAGAACAAGACCCTGGTGCTGACCACCCACTACATGGAAGAGGCCTATGAACTGTGTGATGAGATCGTGATCATGGATCACGGCAAAATCATCAGTCAGGGCTCGCCGCGGGCACTGCTCGATCACCACTACGACAATACCATTCTGACCCTGCCCCTCGACGCGCTGCCCGCCGATTTTCCCCTGCAGAACGGTGAGACGCGTCACCCGGTCGGGGATCGTCTGGAGATCCTCTCACAGGATCCTGACCGCACCATCCGGCGTCTGGTCGAATCGAGCATCTCACTCAGACAACTGCAGGTCCGCTCCCCCACCCTGGAGGATCTGTTTCTCGAACTGACTGGCCACCACCTCAGGTCCTGACATGTCGCCACGCCGCTTGTTTGCCATCTTTGTCGCCCGCAACAATGAGTTTCTGCGCGATCGCACCGCCATGGCCTGGAACATCCTGCTGCCGGTCTTCATCGTGATCGGCTTTGCCTTTGCCTTCACCAGCGGCGACCAGCACCTCTTCAAGGTCGGGGTATTTGGTGATGACAGCGGGGAGCCGGCGCTTGAGCGTTTTCTGCAGACCCGCCACATCCAGTTCATTGCGCTGCAATCCCTGGAGCCCGCGATCAGCAAGGTCGATCGCCATCAACTCGACATGCTGCTCGACCTGCAGGACGCGCAATACTGGATCAACAGCAACTCCGCCAACGGCTATGTGCTCGAACGGCTGTTGGGCGACAGCCCGCTGCAGCGCCAGGCGGTGAGCGGTGAGGAGATCCGCTACGTCGACTGGGTGGTGCCCGGGGTGCTGGGCATGAATGTGATGTTCAGCTCATTGTTCGGGATCGGCTTCGTGATCGTGCGCTACCGCAAGAACGGGGTGCTGAAGCGGCTCCACGCCACTCCCCTAACCGCCTTCGAGTTCCTCACTGCCCAAGTCGCCTCGCGCCTGCTGATGATCCTGCTGGTCACCTCGCTGGTCTACACCGGCACCAATCTGCTGGTGGGCTTCAGAATGCACGGCGCCTACTGGCTGCTGTTTCTGATCCTCACCGCCGGCACCCTGAGCATGATCAGCGTCGGACTGCTGGTGGCCGCCCGCTTCAGCAGTGAGGAGGCGGCAAACGGCATCCTCAATCTGATCAGCTGGCCGATGATGTTGCTCTCCGGGGTCTGGTTTTCGCTCGAGGGTTCCGACCCGCTGGTGCAGCAGTTCGCGCTGCTACTGCCGCTGACCCACATGCTGGATGCAGCCCGCGCAGTGATGATCGACGGCGCCGGCTTTCAGGATGTGTTGACAGAGATTGTCACTCTGTTCGGCTTCAGTGCGCTGTTTCTCGCCATCGGGGCGCGCAGCTTTCGTTGGGAGTAACACCCGACAGATGCCCCTCCAACCTCCCCCCACACAAAATATGCGGGCGCAAAAAAACCGGGGACAGTAGCCTGTCCCCGGTTTTTTATTGCGATTCCACCGGGGCTGAACCCCGGATCAGATCACCATCTGCCTACTTGTTGCGCTCCTGCACTTCCTTGATAACCGCCTCTGCCACGTTGGCAGGGCACGGCGCGTAGTGGGAGAACTCCATGGAGAACTGGCCACGACCAGAGGTCATGGTACGCAGATCACCAATGTAGCCGAACATCTCACTCAACGGTGCATCGGCCTTGACGCGCACGCCGGTGGCACCGGCCTCTTGGGACTTGATCATGCCACGGCGACGATTCAGATCGCCGATCACATCACCTACGTGGTCATCGGGGGTGAACACATCAACCTTCATGATCGGCTCCAGCAGCTGCGGCCCCGCCTTCGGGATCGACTGACGATAGGCCGCCTTGGCGGCAATCTCGTAGGCAACCGCCGATGAGTCCACGGCGTGGAAGCCACCGTCCATCAAGGTGATCTTGACATCGAGCAGTGGAAAACCAGCCAGGGTGCCCGACTCCATGCTCAGCGCAAAGCCCTTCTCTACCGCCGGCCAGAATTCACGGGGTACGTTACCACCGGTCACCTTGGATTCGAACTCGAAGCCGCTGTTCTGCTCGCCCGGCTCGATAACATAGTCGATCTTGGCGAACTGACCCGAACCACCAGTCTGCTTTTTGTGGGTGTAGCTATCTTCGATGCGCTTGGTGATGGTCTCGCGGTAGGCCACCTGGGGCTTGCCGACGTTGACCTCGACACCGTGGGTACGCTTGAGGATGTCGACCTTGATGTCGAGATGCAGCTCGCCCATGCCCTTGATGATGGTCTCGCCAGACTCTTCGTCGGTCTCGACACGGAACGAGGGATCCTCCTGGATCATCTTGGAGATCGCGATACCCATCTTCTCGGCAGCGCCCTTGTCCTTGGGTGCGATGGCAATGGAGATCACGGGATCGGGGAATACCATCGGCTCCAGGGTAGCGGGCTTCTTCGGGTCACACAGGGTGTGGCCAGTCTGGGTATTTTTCAGACCGATCAGGGCGACGATGTCACCGGCCCGGGCGGAGTCGAGCTCTTCACGGGAGTCGGCATGCATCTCCACGATGCGACCGATACGCTCGGTCTTGCCGGTGAAGGTGTTCAGCACAGTGTCGCCTTTGTTCAGCACACCGGAGTAGATACGGGTGAAGGTCAAGGCACCGAAGCGGTCGTCCATGATCTTGAAGGCCAGGGCGCGCAGCGGCCTACTTTCATCAACAACGGCGAACTCTCCGGTCTCGTTACCTTCCAGGTCCACCTCGGGCTGGGGCTTGACCTCGGTCGGATTGGGCAGGTAATCAACGACGGCATTCAGCACCAACTGCACGCCCTTGTTCTTGAACGCGGAACCACAGTAGGTGGGGAAGAAGTCGAGTGCGATGGTGCCCTTGCGGATGCAGGCATGGATGGTATCGAGGTCAGGCTCTTCGCCCTCCAGATATTTCTCCATCGCATCGTCGTCCTGCTCGACGGCCTTTTCGATCAACTTCTCACGCCACTCTTCGACAGCGTCGGTCATATCGGCAGGCACGTCCTGGATCTCGTACTTCTCGGGATCCCCAGAGTCATCCCAGACCCAAGCCTTGCGGGTCAGCAGATCGACCACGCCGATAAAGTTCTCTTCGACACCAATCGGCAGCACCATCACCAGCGGGTTGGCGGCCAGCACCTTCTCGACCTGATCGACTACCCGGTAGAAGTCGGCGCCGAGGCGATCCAGCTTGTTGACGAAGATGATGCGCGCCACTTCGGACTCATTGGCGTAGCGCCAGTTGGTCTCGGACTGGGGCTCAACACCACCGGAACCGCAGAACACGCCCACACCGCCATCGAGCACCTTCAGGGAACGGTAGACTTCGATGGTGAAGTCCACATGTCCGGGGGTGTCGATGATGTTCATGCGGTGGCCGTTCCACTCACAGGAGGTAGCAGCCGACTGGATGGTGATACCGCGCTCGCGCTCCTGGTCCATGAAGTCGGTGGTGGCTTCGCCCTCATGCACCTCGCCGGTCTTATGGATCTTGCCGGTGAGCTTGAGAATTCGCTCGGTGGTGGTGGTCTTGCCCGCATCCACGTGGGCAAAGATGCCGATGTTCCGGTATTTAGTAAGGTCTGTCATTTCTGCTCTCTAGTTAAACCCAAATAAAGTTGCTGGAGACCACCCTCGAGCGTTACTCAGCGGGATCCAACGCTTCCTTCCGTAACGACCAGGAAACAGTCTATGGCAGGCAACTGCGGCCAGCATCCGGCATCACCGCCGAAAACCCCATAAGTAGCTGTTTCTTAACAACTTTTGTAGGAAGTCATTTTATCAAGCCGCATACTATACCATACCCACTTGTTTTCTCGTATCTTTATTGGGAAATTGCTGTAAGGCGACTGAAACGCAGGGAAAACGCCCCCTCCTGTTGCTGAAAAGCGGCGATTTGGATCGATTTCGAGAGGCCATCTCTCCACCCCTACACATACCCCTGCCACAAGAGACAATCCCCATGCAACCATTCTCTCTCGCCCCCGACATCATCTACCTTAATCACGCCGCTGTTGCCCCCTGGCCACAGAGCACTGTCGATGCGGTGGTGCGCTTTGCCCAGGAGAATGGCACCCTTGGCGCCACCAACTACCCCGCATGGCAGCAGGAGGAACTGGCTCTCAAGTCACTGCTAGCACGCCTGATCAACGCGGCGGATGACTCAGAGATTGCGCTGCTAAAAAACACCTCCGAGGCACTCTCGATCATCGCCTACGGACTCCCCTGGAAACCAGGGGAGAACATCGTCAGCATCGCCCAGGAGTTCCCATCCAACCGCATCGTTTGGGAGTCGCTCGCCTCCCAGGGGGTCGAACTACGGCTGGTCGATCTGCAGCACTCGAGCGGGGAGCCAGAAGAAGCCATCGCCGAGGCAATCGACCAAAACACACGGCTGCTATCGGTCAGCTCGGTTCAGTATGCCTCCGGTCTGCGCCTCGACCTGGGTCGACTCGGTAAGACCTGCCGCAAGGTGGGGATACTATTTTGCGTCGATGCGATCCAGAGCCTGGGGGCTGTTCCCTTCGATGTGCAGGCGTGCCAGGCCGACTTTGTGGTGGCGGATGGCCACAAGTGGATGCTCGGCCCGGAAGGCGTGGCGCTTTTCTATGTACGGCCTGAGGTGCGCGATCATCTCCGCCTACAGCAGTTTGGCTGGCACATGGTGGAGGCGATGATGGATTTCGATCGACACGACTGGAGACCCGCTCCGGACGCCCGGCGCTTCGAGTGCGGCAGCCCCAACATGCTCGGCATCCACACCCTGGCGGCGAGCCTGCGGCTGCTGCTGAAGACCGGCATCGAGCAGGTGGCGATCCGCATCAGGCATAATATGGATTTCGCCCTGCAGCAGGTGTCTGAATACGGATTTGAGAGCCTGACACCTGCTGCAGCGGACCGCCGCGCCGGGATTCTCTCTTTCCGCATCCCCGGTCATGACAATCAGCAGATCCAGCAGGCTTTGATGCAACAACAGGTGATCTGCGCCTATCGTGGCGGCGGGATTCGCTTCTCTCCACATTTTTACAATACAGCCAATGAGATAGGAGACGCTTTTAACGTCATCGGGCAGATCACCAAAGCTATCCGCTAAAGCACGCCACAGCGGGTCCATTAATATCCACTTATTTAATGATTTGCATCAAAAAAAAAAGGAACCCGGTTTATCTATATTTGTTGTTGTAGTCCGCTTCTTCCCATTGGAAAAGCAAAGAAGCCTCAAGTAGCAATTGACCTTATTTTTCCAGGGAACCGCAGACCGTTTGTACCCTCGATCGTGACAATGGAGTAAGCAAGATGAAACGAACCCTGCAACTTGTAGCCGCAGCAGCACTGGCTGGTTCCGCAATGATGGCATCCACTTCTGCCTCTGCCTTCTGGGGACCTTTCGACTGGTTTGATGATGGTTATGGGCCTTGGGGCGGAGGGCCTTGGGGCGGCTATCCTTACTATGGTGGTTATCCCTACTACGGCGGCTATCCCTACTACGGTGGTTATCCTTATGGCGGCGGCTATCCAGGCTGGGGTGGTTACACCCCCTACTACGGCTATCCCTATGCGGCTCCCGCAGCACCGGCGGCACCGGCGGCACCGGCGGCACCGGCACAACCAGCAGCAAAGGCTAAATGAGCCGACTACATCCGACTCCACAACAGAGCCCCGCCCAGTGCGGGGCTTTTGTTTCCCAACCCGCCACTGCTAAGCTGCCGTTTTGCAGCCAACACTAGTACAAGATGCAGGATAAACAGATCTCACTGGCCCACGGAAACGGCGGGCGTTTCATGCGCGAACTCATCGAAGAGATCTTTGCGCGCCACCTGGCCAATCCTGAACTCGACGTGCATGCTGATGCAGTGGCCTTGCCGTTGGAACGGGACGGCGATCTGCTCTTCACCACCGATGGCTTTACCGTGCAGCCACTGGAGTTTCCGGGCGGCAATATCGGCTCACTGGCGGTACACGGCACCTGCAACGATCTGGCAGTGGCCGGTGCCCTGCCCCGCTATCTCAGCCTCAACGCCTTTATCGAGGAGGGCTTCGAGATCGAACAGCTGGAGCGGATTGTCAGGAGCATCGCCGCGGCGGCCAACGCCATCGATGTGCGAATTGCCGCCGGCGATACCAAAGTGGTGCGCCGTGGCGAGGGTGGCGGCATCTACCTCGCCACCACCGGTGTCGGGCTACGCCCGGCCGGAGTGCGGCCCGCACTGGACAGAATCCAGGCCGGAGATCGGGTGCTGGTCAGCGGTCCGGTGGGGGATCATGGCATCGCGGTGATGCTGGCGCGGGAGCAGTTCGGCCTGCACGGTGATCTCAGATCAGATGCCGGCAGTGTGCTGCGGCTAACCCAGTCGCTGCTCGATCTGCCGGGGCTACACTTTATGCGCGACCCGACCCGCGGCGGTCTGGCCACCGTCGCCCATGAGATCTGCCGCGCTACCGGCCTGCAGGTGCGGTTGAATGACAGCGCCATCCCGGTCAGGGATCAGGTACGCTCGGTGTGCGAGATCCTCGGCTACGATCCCCACTACCTGGCCTGCGAGGGCCGGGTGGTAGCGATTGTTTCACCTGATCAAGCTGAGACTGCGTTGGAACGCTGGCGGGGTTTTGATGAGGGGTGCGATGCAGCACTCATCGGCACCCTCCTGGCCGAGGATGCCCATGTCATCCTGCAGACGGAACTGGGGGGTGCGCGCATCCTCGAGGAGCTGGAAGACGACCCCCTGCCACGCATCTGCTGATGACTCAGCAGATACGTGGCAGTCGGATCACCTCAGACTCCAGCCTTCGGTCAGTCCTCCCATGCGGGCAATCGCCTGAGCCGCTCCAGTTCCGAGCTTTTCAGCAAAACGATCCCAGATATCCTCTTCCGGAGTGAAATCGACGATATCCTCGGCACCGATCACCTCCCGTGCGACGTAACTGCTGCTGCCGAAGGCGTCCACCAGCCCAATCTTCAGCCCCTCCTCGCCACTCCAGAAGAGCCCGGAAAAGAGCTCAGGATATTCATCCACTTTAAGGCGCTCACCTCGACCCTGCTTCACCGTCTCGATGAATTGGGCATGCAGTTGATCCAACATGCGCTGGATATGTTCCCGCTCATAGTCGTTCACCGGTGAGAAGGGATCGAGGATCCCCTTATGTTCGCCGGCGGTCATCAGACGGCGTTCGATGCCCAGCTCCTGCATGACATCGACAAAGCCGAAACCGTTCATCAGCACACCAATCGAGCCGACAATGCTACCCTCATCGGCATAGATCTCATCCGCCGCCGCCGCGATGTAGTAACCACCTGAGGCACACATATCGACGATCACCGCATAGAGCGGGATATCGGGATATTTTTCCCGCAGCCGGGTGATCTCCTGATTGATGTAGCGCGACTGCACCGGACTGCCGCCGGGTGTATTGAGGCGCAGGATCACCCCCTTGGTGTTTTTATCCTCGAAGGCATTGCGCAGGCCAGTCACCACCTTGTCGGCGCTCGCCTTGGTGTCAGGGGCGATGATGCCGTTGACCTCCACCAGCGCGGTGTGTTTTTCGCTGCCGGCCATCTTCACGTCGATATCATCCGACCACCAGATCGTCAGCAACAGGAATAGATAGAGGAAGGTAAGGGACTTGAAAAAGATACCCCAACGACGGGCGCGACGGCCCTCGTTGAGGGAGGTCATCACCACCTTGTTGAGCAACTCCCGCTCCCACCTGGAGGGGTCGCCCTGCTTAGGCTGTGGGTTTTCGTGACTCTGATCCGACATAAACTACTCCTCTTATCCTTTTGATAATCTTCAATTACGTCTATCAGGCAATATCCGCAGAAAAGCTTTCGAGCCACTGTGGGATCTCGCTAACCCGGTCAACACAACCCAACGGATTGTGCTGTCGCAGACGCTCCACACTGTGCACCCCATAGCTCACAGCAAGGGATTTAGTGCCCGCATTGTTGGCCATCTGCAGGTCATATTCGGTGTCGCCAATCATCAGCGACTCTTTGGGCAGGACCCCGAGTTCATCGAGAATCTGCTCCAGCATCTCAGGGTGAGGCTTGGAGAACGCCTCATCGGCACACCGGGTGGTATGGAAATAGCTGCCCAATCCGCTGCTCTCCAGCACCATATCAAGGCCTTGCCGACCCTTGCCGGTGGCCACCGCCAGCAGATAATCCTCAGCAGCCAAACGCTCGACCACCTCCCGTGCCCCTTCAAACAGCTCTGACGGGGTAGAATTTTCGCCCAAGAAGTGGACCCGGTAGCGGGTGACAATGTCGTGATGCAGTTGATCGTCTGCACCAGGGAAGAGCATATCAATCGCCTCCCGCAGACCCAGCCCAATGATATTGCGGATCGCCTCATCGCCAGGAGAGGTCAGCCCAAGGTCATCCACCGCAGCCCGCACACAGTTCACAATACGGGCCTCTGAGTCCATCAAAGTCCCATCCCAATCAAATATTAACAGCTTAAACTTCATCTTATTTATCAAGTTCATTTAAAACAGCTTCAAGCACATCTGGTAGCGGTGCCTTGAACTCCTGGTCACGCTTTTCGCCCGGCCAGCGGAATTTTATCGAATGGGCGTGCAGAAACAGCCGCTTCAGTCCCAGTTGGCGCAACTGACGGTTGGCGATCTCATCCCCGTAACGCGTGTCGCCCAGGATCGGTGACCCCAACCAGGCACTGTGAACGCGAATCTGGTGGGTACGCCCGGTCACCAATTCTGCCTCAACCAGGGTGGCCTGCTTAAACCGCCGAACCCGTGTAAAACGGGTCAGCGAGGGCTTGCCAGCCGCATCGACTATTACTACACGCTCACCGCCCTTGAGGGTATTCTTCAGCAAGGGGGCATCAACCTCCTGTCTACCCTTGCGCCAACTTCCGGCCAACAGAGCCAGATAGCGTTTGTCGACAAGATTTTTCTGCATCAGTTCATGCAGGGATCGCAAGGCACTGCGACGTTTGCTCAGCAGCAGACAACCCGAGGTATCTCGGTCGAGGCGATGCACCAGCTCAAGCGAGCGCTCCTCGGGACGCAGCGCCCGCAACGCCTCAATTACCCCGAAGCTGAGACCGCTCCCGCCATGCACAGCCATGCCGGCCGGTTTATTGATCACCATGATGCGCTCATCCTCAAACAGGATCGACCGCTCCAGACGCTCCCGCTGTTCTCGCGAGAACCTGGGAGGGGCGGGCGAAGCTGCCAGCCGTACCGGTGGAATACGCACCTGGTCACCCAGTTTTAGGCGGTAGTCGGCCTTCACCCGACCACGATTGACCCGCACCTCCCCCTTGCGGAGGATGCGATAGATATAGCTGCGTGGTGCACCTTTGAGCTCTCTCAGCAGAAAATTATCGATTCGCTGCCCCTCGCTGCCCTGTTCCACCGAGACCATCCGTACCGTCGGGGTTTTCTTTTGTCTATCTGGCATTTAGCTTCTGCTTTTGTTCCACGGTGATTGATGCCCTCGCCGAAGATTGTTATATTTCCAGGTGATTTTTTTGACGCTGGTGAATGCGAGGCACTCTCCAGCGTCAGCACGGCAAGAAACTTCATCCCCCCAGCCTCCGCAATTTTGGAGTGAGGGAACGATTTCAAAGCCGCGCCGGAAGGCCTTAACGAGCCGGTACCTCAGCCTCTGCTTGCACTGTTCAGAGGCCCGTACCGCCCTCAGCCGTTTCCGCCGTGGGATCGACCGAAAAGAATTGAGGTGCCGTCTGACCCGGCCACCCTCCCCTGCAACTTCAGTGCTGCGCCACGTCGGGAAAGCGCCGGAAATCCGCATGATTGCGGCCGTAGCGCCCCGGGACGCAAACGCGCCCATTCCGTGGCGAGCCTTTTCCGAGCAGGGGACTGGCCCCCAGACGGCGAACTTTAACAGTTTTTCAACTGTCCGAGCTAGCATGAAATCAGCTAGCTGATCGGGAGCCTGTGCCGTGAAATTTGGCCTGCTCTTAATCCAGACAATGCGCAACCGGCCCCGAGATTTATTGGATGAGGCCGCCGCATGGCCGAGGCTCTGCTGCTTTCCAGCTCGGACAGTTGATAATGGACACAACACAACATGAAAAGAATGCTGATCAACGCAACTCAGCCAGAAGAGTTGCGCGTTGCGACTGTCGATGGACAGAAGCTCTTCAATCTCGACATCGAGATTCCCGGCCGGGAACAGAAAAAAGCCAACATCTACAAAGGGAAGATCACCCGAGTCGAACCCAGTCTGGAGGCTGCGTTTGTCGAATATGGTGCTGAGCGCCACGGCTTCCTGCCGCTGAAGGAGATATCCCGCAGCTACTTCACTGAAGCAGCCCGCCAATCCAGCGGACGCGTCAACATCCAGGAGGCGATAAAAGAGGGCCAGGAGGTCGTCGTCCAGGTGGAGAAGGAGGAGCGCGGGAACAAAGGCGCCGCACTGACCACCTTCATCTCACTGGCCGGCCGTTATCTGGTATTGATGCCTAACAACCCCCGCGCCGGCGGCGTCTCCCGCCGCATCGAAGGCCAGGACCGGGCCGAGCTCCGCGAGGCGATGAGCACGCTCGAGATCCCTGACAGCATGGGTCTGATCGTACGCACTGCCGGCATCGGCAAGAACGCCGAGGAGTTGCAATGGGATCTGGACTACCTGATCCAGCTCTGGCAGGCGATTGAAAAGTCGGCCACGGCCAAACCCGGCCCTTTCCTGATCTACCAGGAGAGCAACATCATCATCCGCTCGATCCGCGACTACCTGCGCGCGGATATCGGCGAGATTGTCATCGACGACGCAGAGGTTCACGCCCAAGCTCAGCGCTTCATCAGCCAGGTAATGCCGCAGTACAGCAGTAAGCTGCGTCTCTACGAGGACGAAGTACCGCTGTTCAGCCGCTATCAGATCGAGAGCCAGATTGAATCCGCCTTCGAGCGGCAGGTGCACCTGCCTTCCGGCGGCGCCATCGTGATCGACCCCACCGAGGCACTGACCTCGGTCGACATCAACTCGGCCCGCGCCACCAGGGGTGCCGATATCGAAGAGACCGCACTCAACACCAATCTTGAGGCGGCGGATGAGATCGCCCGTCAGCTGCGCCTGCGGGATCTTGGCGGCCTGTTTGTCATCGACTTCATCGACATGACCCCCACACGCAACCAGCGTGAGGTGGAAAACCGCCTCAAGGAGGCCCTCAAGCAGGACCGTGCGCGGGTTCAGATCGGGCGCATCTCCCGCTTCGGCCTATTAGAGATGTCACGCCAGCGGCTGAGCCCCTCGCTTGGTGAAGCCAGCGCTCAGGTCTGCCCACGCTGCAGCGGGCACGGCACCATCCGCAGCGTGGAGTCGCTGGCCCTGTCGATCCTGCGCATCATCGAAGAAGAGACGATGAAGGAGAATACCGGCAAGATCATCGCCCAGTTGCCGGTGGATGTGGCCACCTTCCTACTGAACGAAAAACGTCAGCCGATCCACGATATAGAAAAACGTCAAGGGATCGCTGTGGTGCTGATCCCCAATCCCAACCTGGAAACCCCCCACTTCAATATCGAACGGGTCCGACAGGCTGATCTTGCAGAGGAGCAAGAGACCGAAGCGAGCTATCGCCTGGTCGAAACCCACGAGAAGGAGATACCCAGCTTCGCCCGCTCCGAACAGAAAAAGAGCGAACGGCCTGCGGTAAAGGCGATCGCCCCCAGAGCGCCCGCCCCCACCCCACAGCGCCAAGAGCCCCCCCCACCAACGACCGAAGAGAGTGGTTTCCTGAAAAAAATCTTCACCAGCATCTTCTCCCCCAAGAGCGGGTCAGCCGAGCCCGTCGAGAGCAGCAAACCGGAGAAGAGTGAAGAGGAGAAGCGTGAGCCCCGCAGCAGGGGCCAACGCAATGGGCGTTCCCGTGGAGGACGCAAGCGCTCAACCAGCGGTGAGCAGCGTCAAGGTGGACGCGACAGCAATAGAAAACCAGCTGGAAGCAGTGAGGCCGGCCAGCGACCCCAGGCTGAGCCAAAGAGCCAAGAGTCCCGCACAGCGGAGCAGAAGCAGCGGCCGAACGAGCCAGCCAAGGCAGATGAAGAGAAGAGCGCTCCCAAGCCCAAGGGCGCACGCCGTGGCCGACGCGGTGGTCGTCGGCGCCGTTCCTCAGGCGAACGGCAACAGCCGCAGAGCCAGAGTGATGCCAAACAGGGGCAGCAATCAGAAAGCGCCCCCCCCAAAACAAACGCTCCAGACAGCACTGCCACAACTGATAGCAGCGCAGCAGCGGTTAGCAAAGAGACGACCGCCTCCAGCGGCGACAAAGGACAGGGCCGTCAACGCAGTCAGCGCCGTCCGGCTCCCCAGAAAAAAGTCAGCGATTCAACGAAGCAGACAACTGCACCGACTCCCGGTCAGGAGAAGGCTCCAGGGCCTGCCCAGAAGCCCGCTGAGAAGCCCGCTGAGAAGCCCGCTGAGAAGCCCGCTGAGAAGCCCGCTGAGAAGCCCGCTGAGAAGCCCGCTGAGAAGCCCGCTAAGAAGCGCGGTGATGAGAAACAAAAGGATGTAACAACCAAGCCAGAAAAAGCCCCAGACAAACCGCAAAAACCGGCAGCCAAAAAGCCACAGAAGCCAACTAAAGCGCCGCAAGCAGATAAGCCTGCTGTGGCAGAAAAGCCATCACCGGCCAACACATCTTCGGCTGAGGCCCCGCAGAAGAGCACTGCTGACCGGCCCAAGCCGCCGGTGCAGAAGAAGCCTCAAAAAGCGGCCTCTACAACGGCAGATAACGCCCCTGGCACGTCTGAAAAAGCAGCTACCAGTCGCTCGACCAAACCAGCGGCCAGTCAAAAAGCAGACACACCGACGATTGAAAAAGCAGCTGCCAGTCGTTCGACCAAACCGGCGGCCAGCGAAAAAGCAGACACGCCGACACCCGAAAAAGCCGCCACTCGGCAGACCGCCGCGGCACCCAAAACAAAACTTGCAGAGGCCGGCCCCAAACTGGTGCAGATAGAGACCAAAAAGCCAGCAACGCCCGATCAGAGCAAGGAAAAACCTGCCCCGAAAAAAGGCAGTGATGGTGAGTAACTAAGAAAAGACAATCCGGTCATCCCTGACCGGATTGTTGTTTGGAAACTCGAGGCGCTGTGTTACGCACAGCGATTCAGCTACTGGCAGCGAGTGCGGGGATCCTTTGCCGTACCGTCCAGCAGATGCTTCTCGCGAATCATCTGCAACAGCCCTTCAGACGCCGTCTCGATCAGATCGAAGACCCGCTCAAAACCAGCAGCCCCACCATAATAGGGGTCAGGCACCTCCTGCACCCCCACATGAGAGGCAAAATCCATCAGCAGATGAAGCTTTTCTTCCGATCCCCGGGGGCAGACTGAAGTCAGATCGTTATAATTTGAACGATCCATCGCGATCACATAGTCGAACTTCTCAAAGTCGCTGCTTGAAACCTGTCGCCCCCTAAGGTCGCTCAAATCAACACCACGCTGTTTGGCAATGCTGCGAGCACGGCGATCAGGTTGTTCCCCGGCATGGATACCGATGGTACCGGCAGAGTCCGTCTGGATATTTTCCGAGAGCCCCTCCTTCTCAACCAGAGAGCGAAAGACACCCTGCGCGGTGGGTGATCGGCAGATATTGCCCATGCAAACAAACAACACCCGAACCGGCTCACTCTGGTTCATCTGTATCTGGCCCCTGTAGTAATTCAGCGCTCGAATATCCATATTAATATTTCTTCTGTTCTTTGATCAGCATCCCGAACGAATCGCTGAAGCAATTCACCCAGCTCCCAACATTCCTGTCCTTGTCAGCCGGATCCCGGCCGATCAACCAAGGCCATGTTGGCAAAGATTAAACAACGATGCTAGCGCAGGAGAGGGTCAATCAGCGAAATTCGCCCTTCTATCATGATCGCTGAGCGGCACCCGGAGCCGGCACTAACCTAAGACGAAAAACCAACCTCTTACAGCCACACTGGTAATTCGATCAATGCCTCGATAAGCGCAACTATTTCTATATTTTTCATGCAAGTATCGTTTCTGTTCGGCGTATCAATCCGCATCAGAAACGGACCTGCCTAGACTAAACCCAAGCGCAGATCCCATCTAACAGATAACTGTCTGCGCACCCTGCCTGAAATCGGACATTATGCCCTAAAGATAAAAATTCCTGATTAAGCAACACCGGTTTTTCTTCAAGGTGTGAATAAAATCACGATACAAAATTTTTTTATCTTGAGCTTGTTGACCGTCCCCGCGGAAAAGGAGAGTTTAGCCACAATTTCATTGAAGTAATTAGGAACAAAAGGCAACATGGACGCCATTTTTCGACCAAGCAACTGGCGCGATAGGCGCTATCGCTCCTGTCTCCTGTTACTTCCAGGCTTGGACAACAAAAACAAAAGACAGGCACAAATTCAGTTAATTCAGCGGGGAAATTGAAGCGATGTTTTATCCTAATCAGCGAGTGCTCTTATTGGGGGTGGCCGTCAGCGGGCTACTATCTGGCTGTGGCGGCGGGGGGGGGACAACCCCCGACACTACACCACCCACCATCAGCCGGAGCGGCGATGCTACCGTCATTTTAGAGGCGGGACCAACTGCCACCTACACTGACGCTGGCGCCACCGCTACCGATGACACGGACGGCAACATAACCGCCAACATCACTGTCAACAACCCGGTCGACCCCACCACTCCTGGTACCTACACGGTCACTTACAACGTGACAGACGCCGCCAGCAATGCCGCCACCCAGGTGACCCGCACCGTAACTGTGGTAGCAGCCGCAGCGCCGACCATTACCCTGGCCGGCGACAACGTCATCACCCTGGAGGCGAGCGCCACACCCTTCACCGACCCAGGCGCCTCTGCCAACGACAGCTTCGATGGTGACATCAGTGGCAGCGTCGACATCAGTGGCAGCGTCGACACCTCCACCGTCGGCTCCTACACCCTGACCTACAGTGTCACCGATGCTGCAGGCAATGCCGCCACCCAGGTGACCCGCACAGTCAACGTCACCGCCGACCTGACTCCGCCGACCATCACCGTCAACGCACCTAACCCACACACCTGGGAGACCGGCCCCTACGAGTACATCGATCCAGGTGTGACCGCCATCGATGCTCTGGATGGCGACATCACCAACAATGTGGACACAAGCAGCACATACGACACCAGCACCCCCGGCAGCTACACCCTCACCTACAATGTCAGCGATTCCTCCGGTAACGCCGCAATACCCGTCACCCGTACACTCAATGTGATTGCCGCGACCCCACCCAGCATCACCCTGCTCGGGGATGCCACGGTGACACGAGAGGCCGGCAGCGTCGCCTATACGGATGCCGGCGCCACTGCCAGCGACAACATCGACGGCGACATCACCGCCAACATCGTTATCAATAACCCGGTTGATGCCACCACCGCCGGTAGCTACACCGTCACCTATGACGTAACAGACACCTCTGGAAATGCCGCCGCCCAGGTAACTCGCACGGTCACCATTCAGGCCGCCGCCGCACCAGTGATCACCCTCAGCGGTGAGGCTGAGGTCACCCTGGAGGCAGGCCCGACGCCCTACAGCGACCCTGGCGCCACCGCCAACGACAACATCGACGGTGATCTTACTGCCTCGATCCAGACCAGCGGCAGTGTCGACGCCACCACCCCAGGCACTTACACTCTGACCTACGATGTAACGGATGCCGCAGGCAATGCCGCCACACAGGTGACCCGCCAGGTGACCGTGCTAGCCTCAACCCCGCCGACCATTACCCTGACGGGCGATAATCCACAAACCATCGAGGGCAGCGCTGCCGCCACCTACACCGACCCCGGCTTCAGCGCTAACGACAATGTGGACGGAGACATCAGCGCAAGGGTCGTGACCAGCGGCTCGGTGGACCCAACGGCTGTCGGCAACTACACCCTGACCTACAACGTCTCCGATACCGCAGGCAACGCCGCCACCACGGTCACCCGCACCGTCAACGTCGTCGATACCACCGCACCGGTGATCAGCCTCAGAGGGGACGACCCCATCTATGTGGCGGTTGGCGAAAACTATACGGAACCTGGTGCTGAGGGCGTCGATGCGATGGATGGCGCGGGCTTCGACACCGCGCTCGACGCCACTGATCCCAAAGACATTACCAAAACCAACGATGTCGACACCAACGTGATGGGCCAGTACACCCGCGTCTATACCGCTACCGATGCGGCGGGCAATGTCGCCACCCTGAACCGACAGGTGATCGTCGGCCCGGCGGTAACCATGACTGCGGGCAAGAAACAGTTGAACTTCGACTGGCCCCTGCCCGCCAACACCACCCTCTATGCCAACCACGACCACTACCGGCTGCTGTTCGACCGGGATGGTAGCGGCACCTTCAGCGCGGCGGATGCGGCCTCCAGATCCATCGCCGGCACCAGCCACAGCGTCGATACCAGCGCTCATCTGTTCAACTGGAACGATGCCCTCTACCGGGTCGAATCCTGCGACGCGGCTGAGAACAACTGCCTCGGCTCGCCGCTCGGCAGGTTCAGGGGAGAGAACGAGCTCTTCAACGCCGGCTATTCGGTCGACATCATCAGCTACTTCAAGGCCAGCGACACTACAGCCGGGGCACAGTTCGGCAACAGCACCACGGTGAGTGAAGATGGCACCACCATGGCGGTAGGAGCGCCGGATCAGGCTAGTGGCGCTGTCTACATCTTCGTCAGAGACACCAGCGTCACCCCGCCGGTCTGGTCACAGCAAGGCCGGGTCAGCGCAGGAGGGGCTGGCGACAAGTTCGGCTTCTCCATCGCCCTGAGCAGCGACGGCAGCACCCTGGCCGTGGGCGCACAATTGGAAGACAGCAGTGTCGGCGGTATCGACCCCACCGCCAACGATAGCGCCGCCAACGATAGCGCCGCCGACGCCGGCGCCGCCTATGTCTTCACTCGCACCGGTAGCAGTTGGTCGCAACAGGCCTACATCAAGGCCGCCACACCCAGCGCCGGGGATCAGTTCGGCATCGCCGTCAGCCTCAGCAACGACGGCAACACCCTGGCCGTGGGTGCCGATCAGGAGGACAGCAGCGCCAGCAACTCCGGCGCCGCCTACCTCTTCACCCGCTCTGGCACCACTTGGTCACAACAGACCAAGCTGAAGGCCGGCACACCGACAGCGAACGATGGCTTCGGCTTCTCCGTCGCCGTCAGCGGCGACGGCAGCACCCTCGCGGTCGGCGCCGGCGCTCCTGTGGATGCAAGCTCAACCGGCAAGGCCTATATCTTCACCCAGGCCTCCGGCTGGGCACAGCAGGCCGAGCTCTTCTCTGACAACGCCGACGCGCAAGACCACTTCGGCCACGCCGTTGCCCTGAGCGATGATGGCAACACCCTTGCCGTAGGTGCGACTGGAGAGGACAGCAACTCCTCCGGGGTCAACTCTGCGGCAGACAATGCCCTGGAAACCCATGAGAGTGCGGGCGCAGCCTATATCTTCACCCGCAGCGGCAGCACTTGGCTCCAATCGGCCTACATCAAGGCGAGCAACCCAGACAATCTAGACTACTTTGGCCAGTCTGTATCCCTGAGCGGTGATGGGGCCATCCTCGCAGTTGGCGCAGACCATGAGAACGGAAAATATGCCGGGGTCGGGCGTCTGGAAGATGATGGTGGGCCGGATGCTGGCGCCGTCTACATCTTCACCAACAGTACTGGAGCCTGGAGCCAAACCAACTATGTCAAGGCCTCCAACCCAGGTCCCCGCGATCCTGTGAACGATCCGGCCCCGGATGACACTATCGGCGACCACTTCGGCTACTCCGTAGCCTTGAGCGGGGATGGCAACACCCTCGTGGTCGGCGCCAAGGATGAGGACAGCGGCACCACCGGGGTCGATTCGACCCCCGATGAAACTGCCGCCACCTCCGGTGCTGCCTATGTCTATTAAAGGGAGCTGAGCCAACTTCGGGTCATCAAACGCCCGAAACAGAAACGGCCTCTTCGGAGGCCGTCAGCTTGATCACAAACCCCGGTATTTTTACCGGGGTTTGTTTTTGAGAGGGATGCAGAAATCAGGCTGGCTGATTCCGCTGCTGCACAGGCACAAGACAACCGAATAGCCCAAACGGAAGGCGAGACCTCCGATGGCGCAGCCTGGACGTTAAGAGACTGGGCAGTGGCGCCATGACTCCCATCGCACGATAGCCACAAAGTCTTCTTTCACACATCTGACTTCGTGCTTGCCCGAGTGCACTCTTCCAGGGTGCCGGCAATGAAAGGAACAGAGTATCCAGACGTGCGTCGTCGAAACCTTCGCCGAGGCACGTGGAATTCCATGAGGCTTGAGATCTCGCGGACAATATTCGAATCCCTCCCCCTCTGCCAACTCACAAAAAAACCGGCTCTCTGAAACCAGTTCTTTTGGCGATAAAAGCGGCATGGTTAAGCGATTTGACTCCGACCTATTCAACCCTCAAATCGATAGTAGTTCCCTCCTAGCTCTATTGTTGCTCACCAGTTGAACTCTCCGTAAAAACCGTGGTCACTAAAACCGTTTGATTCTTTAGGGAATCTGTCAATCAATAACAAACGGGAGCTTTACGGATGATTCGAGTTGAAGCTTTGAGCCGCGTCTACGGTGATTTTACGGCGGTGGATAGGGTCTCTTTCGAGATCGGCCAGGGCGAGATCGTCGGCCTGCTGGGCCACAACGGCGCCGGCAAGACCACCATCATGAAGATGCTCACCGGCTACCTGGAACCCAGCGCCGGAACCATTGAGATCGACGGTCACGACATTGCCCAAACGCGCGAGGCGGTGCAGGCCCGCATCGGTTACCTACCGGAGAATGACCCCGTCTACCCCGAGATGACGGTAATCGACTACCTTGACTACGCCGCCTCTCTGCATGGGGTCGCCGAAGCCGAGCGTAATGCGCGTATCCGCGAGGCCATCGAGCGCACCGACCTGACTGCCAAGGCGACCGATCCTATCGCCAATCTTTCCCGGGGCTACCGGCAACGGGTGGGAGTCGCCCAGGCGATCCTCCATCTGCCACGGCTACTGATCCTCGACGAACCCACCAACGGCCTCGACCCAACCCAAGTGCAGCAGATGCGCAGCCTGATCCGCGCCCTGGCGGAGCATGCAACGGTGATCCTCTCTACCCATGTGTTGCAGGAGGTACAGGCGATCTGCGACCGGGTGATCATCATCCGCAACGGCCAGATCGCCCTGGACGCCAGCATGAATGAACTGCGTGCCGGCAAGCGGCTGCTGGTGGCGTTGGACGCCGCTCCAGAGCAGGCCCTACCCCTATTGCAGGGGGTGGACGGGGTGGCCGCGGTGGAGGCCTTGGAGGGGCAGGAAAGCGGCTATGGCTACGCCCTCAATCTAGCCACCGGTGGTGAGTTGTTCGAGACCGCCCCCCAGGTGGCCAGCCGGGTAGCGGAGCAGGGGATGAAACTCTACAGCCTGCAACCCGAGCGCCGCGACCTAGAGACGGTCTTCGGCGAGATCTCAGCACAGTAGGAGGGGCACCATGAATTCCATTATCCGTATCGCACGCAAGGAGTTCGCTGGTTTTTTCTCCTCGCCCATCGCCTTCATCTTCCTCGGCGCCTTCCTGGCGGTGAGTCTGTTCATCTTCTTCTGGGTGGAGACCTTCTTCGCCCGTAATATCGCCGACGTGCGGCCCCTGTTCGACTGGATGCCGTTGCTGCTGATCTTCCTGGTGGCGGCCATCACCATGCGGATGTGGTCGGAGGAGCGCCGCGCCGGCACCCTGGAGTTTCTACTTACCGCGCCGGTGGCCGATTACCAACTGGTGCTGGGCAAGTTTCTTGCCTGCCTGGGGCTGGTGGGGGTGGCGCTGCTGCTGACCCTGCCCCTGCCGGTGACGGTCAGCCTGATGGGACCGCTGGACTGGGGGCCGGTGATCGGCGGCTACCTCGCCTCCCTCTTTCTGGCGGCGGCCTACGTGGCCATTGGGCTCTTCATCAGCGCCCGCTCCGCCAACCAGATCGTCAGCCTTATCCTCACTGCGGCAGTCTGCGGCTTCTTCTATCTGCTCGGTTCCGACGCCCTCACCGGACTGTTCGGCAATCAGGCTTCGGAGTGGCTCAAACTGCTCGGCTCCGGCTCCCGCTTCGCCTCCATCACCCGGGGGGTGATCGACCTGCGGGATCTTTACTACTACCTGAGCCTGGTGGGGGTCTTCCTCGCCCTCAACGTCTTCAGCTTGGAGTGGCTGCGCTGGTCCGGTAACCGGGGCAACCCCAACCACCGCCGCTGGGGCTGGCTGACCGGCCTGCTGGCGGCCAACTTCCTGGCCGCCAACTTCTGGCTGGCGCCGGTCTCGACAGTGCGCGCCGATCTGACCGATGGCCAGCTCTATTCGATCTCCGACGCTACCCGCAGCTATCTAGCCCAGTTGCAAGAGCCACTGCTGATCCGCGGCTACTTCAGCGCCCAGACCCACCCCCTGCTGGCGCCGCTGGTGCCGCGGCTGCGGGATCTGTTGGCAGAGTACGCGGTGGCCGGCGAGGGCCGGGTGCGGGTAGAGTTCATCGACCCCCTGGAGCACCCCGATCTGGAGCGGGAGGCCAACGAGAAGTACGACATTAAGCCGGTGCCTTTCCAGTTCGCCAGCAAGTATCAGGCCTCGGTGGTCAACTCCTACTTCAATATCCTGGTGCAGTATGGGGACCAGCACGAGGTGCTCGGCTTCCGCGATCTAATCGACGTGAAGGTGCAGAGCGAGACCGATCTGGATGTGGATCTGCGCAATCCGGAGTATGACCTAACCCAGGCGCTGAAGAAGGTGCTCTACGCCTACCAGGGCGGCGGCGATATCTTCGCCAGCCTGAACCAGCCGGTCGCCTTCAAGGGCTACATCTCCCCCGAAACGCAACTGCCCGAGTTGCTGAAACCGCTACGGAAAGGGCTCGATGAGTTGCTCGCCGACTGGCGGAAGCGCGCCGGGGAGAAGCTGAGCGTCGCCATCGAGGATCCGGAGGCCAACGGCGGCGCCCTGGCGAAACGACTGGAGGGCGACTATGGCTTCCGCCCGATGGTCGCCAGCCTGCTCGACACTCAGCCCTTCTGGTTCTACATGACCCTGGAGAGCGGTGAGCGGATCGTACAGATCCCACTGCCAGAGAAGTTCGACAAGGCGGGGCTGGAACGGGCCATGCAGGCGGGCATCAAGCGCTTCGCCAAGGGCTTCCAGAAGACCATCGCTCTGCACATCCCCAAGGCTGCCCCGGCCCTCGGCCAGTTTGGCATGGGCGGCGGCAAGCGTTTCGACTGGCTGCGCCAGACCCTTGCGGAGGAGCACAATCTGGCCGACGCAGATCTAAAAAACGGTCAGATCCCCGATCAGGCCGACCTGTTGCTGCTCGCCGCCCCCGACAAGCTGGATGAGAAGCAGCTGTTTGCCGTGGACCAGTTTCTGATGCGCGGCGGCACCCTGGTGGTGGCGACCTCACCCTTCGATATCGACACCAAAGGGGCGCTCTCCGCCAAGTCCCACAAATCGGGCCTGGACAAGTGGCTGGCCCACAACGGTATCGAACTGGAGCAGAAGATGGTGCTCGATCCGCAAAACACGGCCTTCCCGATCCCGGTCAACCGGCGCATCGGCGGCTTCCTGGTGCGGGAGACCCGGATGGTGGACTACCCCTACTTTGTCGATGTGCGGGGTGACGGCATCGACAGCGAAAGCGGCATCGCCAGCGGCGTCAACCAGGTGACCCTCACCTGGCCATCGCCGATCCAGCTCGACGGGCAAAAGAACCAGGGGCGCAGGGTGACCCGGCTGCTGCAGAGCTCCGGCCAGGCCTGGACCTCCGGCGACCTGGAGATCCAGCCCGACTTCCAGCGCAATGGCGAACTCGGCTTTCCCCAGGGGGGAACGACGGAACGCCAGTTGCTGGCGGTGGTGGTGGAGGGGAAATTCGACTCCTTCTTCAAGGGCAAGGCGTCGCCGCTGCTGAAGCAGGAGGAGAGCAAGGCCGGAGAGGATGATGCCAAAGAGGAGGATGCGGCAAAGGCCGACAAACCGGTGATTGGCCGGGTGATCGACCACTCTCCCGACTCGGCGCGGATCATCCTCTTCGCCTCCAACAGCTTCCTCACCGATACCATGCTGGACCTAGCCACCTCCGGCCTGGGCAC
This sequence comes from endosymbiont of Ridgeia piscesae, assembly GCF_001443665.1. Lineage (NCBI taxonomy): Bacteria > Pseudomonadati > Pseudomonadota > Gammaproteobacteria > endosymbiont of Ridgeia piscesae. Next base: position 124,683 of record NZ_KQ557119.1, read on the forward strand.
CCGCTATCTCAAACCGGTGCAACTGGTGGAGAACGCCATCGACTGGGCACTGGAGGATCGCGGCCTGCTCGTCCTGCGTGGACGGGGCCACTTCTCCCGTACCCTCGACCCGATGGATCGGGATCAGCGGGTATTCTGGGAGTACCTCAACTACGGCCTGGCGCTGTTTGGGCTGCTGTTGGTTGGGCTGATTCGCCACCAGATCAAGCAGCGGTCACAAGGGCGTTATACGGCCTTGCTGAGTCAAATGAGTTAAGGGGAGGAGAGTATGATGAAGCATTGGATCAAATGGCTTGGCGCCCTGTTGGTGGCACAACTAGGGCTGGTCCTGGCCGTTCAACTATCGGGCAACGACTACACAGCCTTCCAGCCCAAGGAGAGACTGCTGACCTTCGACCCCCAGGCCGTAGATACCCTGCGTATCACCGAGGGCGAGGGTCAACCCCTGGAACTGCGTCGTGAGGCGGATCACTGGGTGGTCATGGCGAGTGATGGATTTCCCGCCGATCCGGGGATGATCAAGTCGTTGCTAAACAAACTCGCTGGCCTGCAGAAGGGCTGGCCGGTGGCTACCAGCAGCGCCGCTGCGGCGCGTTTCAAGGTAGCGGAGGATGGCTTCGAGCGCCGCATCACCCTGCTTGCTGATGGGCAAACCCTGGCCCGACTCTACCTGGGCAGCTCCCCCGGCTACCGTAAGGTTGATGTGCGGCCTGACGGGGAGGATGCGGTGTTTGCTATCGAATTCAACACCTGGGAGGCCAGCGCCAAAGCCGATGACTGGATCGACAAGGGGCGGCTCAAACTCGATGCCCAGCAGATCGAACAGCTCCAGATGCCGGGTTTCACCCTGCTACAGGATGGGGATAAGGTCGAATTAGCCAACCTGAAAGCTGGGGAGCAGACCAACTCAACCGCGGCCCGCTCCCTACTCAACAAGCTGGCGAACCTGACCATCGGCGCCCTGCTCGGGCAGGAGAACAAGCCGGAGTATGGGCAGGAGAAGCCGGTATTGGAGATCGATCTGACCCGCAAGGGGGGTGACCCGCTGCACTATCGCTTCTCCCAGCCAGAGGGAGCTGATTACTATGTGCTGAAACGCTCCGATCTGAACCACTACCTCAAGCTTGCCGAGTTCAGCATGAAGCCACTGTTGGAAACGACCCGGGCGAAACTGCTGCAGTCCACTGCCGCAGCGTCTGAGAAGCCACCCGCCCAACCCACGGAGTGACACAAATCAACCTGGGTCAGCAGTCTGACGGCCTCTTCGGAGGCCGTTTTTTTATGCGAGGATTTATCGGTAGGGCGACCCGTGGCCGCCGCGCGTCATCGATTGAAATCAAGGATAATGTCGGGCACAGTCCGACCTATACGTGCCATCATTCATTGCTGGACTAATCGATCCAGACTTCCATCTAAACATTACGCCGCAACTGCTCAGTCACCCGCTTCAAATCCCCTTGGGTATCCACGCCATGGCCCGGCTCTTGCGACGCCTGACTGACATGAATCCTGCCGCCATGCCACAGCACACGTAGCTGCTCCAGCGACTCAGCCAGTTCAATCGGCGCCGGCGGCCAGGCAACAAACTGCTTCAGATAGCCAACACGGTAGGCGTAGAGACCGATGTGACGGGCAAAGCTCACATTCTGGGGCAGCGGTCCGCTGTCATTGATGAACTCATCCCGGTGCCAAGGGATCGGCGCCCTGCTGAAGTAGAGGGCATAACCTTCGCTATCCGTCACCACCTTGACCACGTGGGGATCAAACAGCATCGGTTTTTCGCTGATCGGCGCAGAGAGCGTGGTGACCCCGGCCTTTTCATGGCTTGCCATATCCTGAGCCACCTGATCGATCAGCGCCGCCGGCATGCAGGGTTCGTCACCCTGCAGATTGACCACGATGGTCTGGTCGCTCCAGCCGCGGGACTCCGCCACCTCGGCGATCCGGTCTGAGCCGCTGCGATGGTGCGCGGAGGTCATGCAGGCATCGGCGCCAAAGGCCTTTGCCGCATCGGCGATACGCGCATCATCGGTGGCGATCACCACCTCCGTGGCGCCGCTCTCCAGGGCACGCTGGTGAACATGCTCGATCATCGGCCGGCCGGCGATATCGAGCAGGGGTTTACCCGGCAGCCGCACTGAGGCATAGCGGGCGGGGATTACGACCTTGAATTCCATTTGGATTGTCTAGCCCTCAGGCACCTCTTCATCCGCTGGCAGTTCTCGCGCCTCCTCCTGTAACATCACCGGGATGCCATCGCGCACTGGGAAGGCCAGACGGTCAGCTCGGCAGATCAACTCCGCCGCCTTTTTATCGTAGTGGAGTTTGCCTTTGCAGAGGGGGCAGGCAAGGATTTCAAGCAGTTTTTTGTCCATCAAATAACCTGTCGATCAGTGCGTCGATGCGGCGCTGAAGGCTCGCATCCACTTCGGTATCAGCCGGCACATACCAGAATGTATCGCCAGCAAAGGATTCGCACTTTACCGCATCTTTCTCGGTCATGAGAACCGTTTGCCCCTCGAAGTCGCAAAAATCTTCACGGCTGAAGGAATAGTGATCGGCAAACGGATGGCGACTGATCTCCAGTCCCCGGGACTCAAGCGTTTGAAAAAATCGCTCCGGGTTGCCGATTCCGGCCACCGCCGCAATGGGTTCGCCCCGAAAGCTCTCCAGCGGGCGCTCCCGCCTGCTGCCGCTTAGATTGATGGCGCTGGACCCGCTCACCCGGATTTGCGACGCACCGCTCAGCAGCGCGCCGTTGCTGACCACCAGGTCGACGCTTTGCAAACGAGCCGGACGCTCGCGCAACGGTCCCGCCGGCAGGCACCAGCCATTGCCAAATCGTCGCACCCCATCGACCACGACGATCTCTAGATCACGGGCCAGGGCATAGTGTTGCAGACCGTCGTCGGAGAGCAGTAGATCACAATCATGCTGCGCCAGCAGTGCCCTGCCCGCCTCTACCCGCTCAGGGCCGGCAAACAGCGGGCAACCGGTGCGGCGTCGCAACAGCACCGCCTCATCGCCCACCTCTACCGCTGGGGTGTCAGGCTCCACCGCCTGGGGCCAACTTTCTGCGGCACCGCCATAACCTCGGGTGATGATGCCCGGTGAGTAGCCCTTCCGCATGAGATAACGGGCCAACCAGACGATCAGCGGAGTCTTGCCAGTGCCGCCGACACTGATGTTGCCGATCACGATCACCGGCACCGCCAACCGCTGCTGTCGCAGCAGCCCGTTTCGATAGGCGAGGCGTCGCAGCCAGGCGATCAGACAGAACAGCCAGGAGAGCGGCACAAGCGCCAGGCTCACCAGATTGCGGCTCTGCCAGTAGTGGTCGATCCGCTGCAAGCGCAGGGGCCCTAGGAAGCCTCTGAATGAATCATGGACGGCACCCTTGCGGCCCAAATTCATTCAGAAGCTCCCTGGTCAACGTGGTCGCCGGGCGGCGAAGGTCATCTTTACCAGGCCGAGCTGGCTGGCCGCATCCATTGCAGTCATCACTGCCTGGTGGGGCGCCTTGCCATCCGCATTGATCAGCACTGGCAGGTCGGTCCGGTCTCCCGCCGCCTTGGCGATGGCGCGTTTTAGAATGTCGATCTCGGTGCTCACCACCTCACGCTGGTTGATGTAGAAATTACCCCGCTCGTCGATGGTGATCTCAATCATCTCAGCGGCGTTCTCCGCATCCTCGCCGGCGGCCTCCGGCAGTTCCACCTTGATCTCGGTCTCCTTATCAAAGGTGGTTGAGACCATAAAGAAGATCAGCAGCAGAAACACCACGTCGATCAGCGGCGTGACATCCAGCTCTGGGGATTGTTTGCGATGGGGGCGAAGATTCACGGGCCTACTCCGAAGTCACTTCTCGTTCACCGTGGATCACTTCGATCAGCTTCAGCGCCTGCTCCTCCATCGCCACCACCAACTTCTCCACCAGCCCCATGAAGTAGCGGTGAAACATCAGGCTGGGAATCGCCACCGAAAGCCCCGTCGCGGTGGTGATCAACGCCTCGGAGATGCCGCCGGCCAGGATGCCGGGGTTGCCCACACCAGCTGTAACGATGGCGCCAAATACCTTGATCATGCCAATTACGGTGCCCAGCAGACCCAGCAGTGGGGTGATCGAGGCGATGGTACCGAGGGTATTGAGATAACGTTCAAGCTCCAACACCACCTGGCGCCCGACCTCTTCGATCGACTCCTTCATCACCTCTTTGGAGTGGCGGTGATTGAGCAGGCCGGCGGCGAGAATCTGCCCTAGCGGTGAGCTCTCCCGCAGCGTTTTCAGATCCGCCTTGTCGAGTTTTTTGTCCCGGTGCAGCCGCAGTATCTGCTGCATCAGAAACTCCGGCATCACCCGTTTACGCTGCAAAGACCAGAAGCGTTCCAGAACGATCGCACTGGCGACCACTGAACAGGTGATGATTGGCAGCATCAGCCAGCCGCCCGCTTTTACGAATTCAAACACTGGGAGTAGGCCCTCGTCGTATCAGATGCCGAGAAACGGCACACATCTTACTGTAACTCAGCAGCATACCGAAAGTGGCACACTCATTCTCCAGAACGCGGCACTTGCGACCAGTAGTGCGGTTCCATCTGCCGGAATCCGATTGGCGTCAACCCAACACCTTCCCGCTCCGGACGAAACAGGATCGCCCCGCTGATTGCCGTATCGAAGAGCTGACTGCCCACCTGCTGCCAGCGCGCCACAACCTCAGGATGGGGAAAACCGTAGCGATTGTGCGCGCCTCTGGAAAATAGCACATACTCAGGCGATACCACCTCCACCAAAGCCTGGCTGGAGGAGGTTTTGGAGCCGTGATGCGACGCCACCAGGATATTCGATCCCAGCGTCTGACCATACGCAGCCACCAGACTCGCCTCACCCTTCTGTTCCAGATCCCCCGGCAGCAGCAGACTGGCCTGGTCATCGCTTACCTGCAGTACGCAGGAGCTGTCGTTGCCATGAAATACATCCCGTCCTTCGACTGGCGGATGCAGCACTCGGAAGCTTACCCCGTCCCACTGCCACTCCATGCCGGCGCTGCAGAGTTCCGCCTCGGGAAAACGCATAACCTCACCGCCTAACAGACGCGCCACCGTCAGTGCCTTCAACACCATCGGCACGCCCCCGGCATGATCATTATCGTTATTGCTGGCGATCAGCAGATCCAGCCGCTGCCAGCCACGGCTACGCAGATAGGGCAGTAGTGCCGAGTCAGCCATATTGAAACCGGAGCGATAGGCAGCACCGGTATCATAGATCATCAGGTGGTGGCTGGTTTCTACCACAGCGGCCAATCCCTGGCCCACATCAAGCAGAGTAAACCAAAACCGCCCGGTGGCCGGCCGTTCGGGCTGATTCAGCAGCAATCCAGCCAGTATCACAACCGCAGGCAAACTGCCGGGCACGCCCCTCGGCAGCATCAACAACGCACACGCCACCAACGAGACGACAATCAGCATCACCCCAGGTTGGGAAAAGCTGATCGCGGCGAATGGCAGCTCTGCAACTCTTGCCAGCAGCCACAAAGTAAGACGGGCCGTCTCTGCGAGCAGCTCAAACCAGACCGCCGCTGCTGCCGGATAGAGCAACAACAACACGCCGAGCAGGAGCCCCGGCACCAGCACGAAGCTGAACCAGGGTACCAGCAGCAGATTGACCAGCGGCGCAATCAGCGATGCCTGGGCGAAAAATCCGATCAGTAAGGGCAGCAACCCGAGGGCCACAGCGAACTGCACCTGCGACCATTGCCGCCAGTTGGCCGGGCGGCTCAGCCGGCCGGCCATCGCCAGCACAATCACCGCCACCGCACCAAATGAGAGCCACAGCCCTGGACTCAGTAACGAAAACGGGTCGAGCAGAGTGACCGCTGCCAGCGCCAGTAGCAGCGAGCGTATCAACGACAGAGAGCGGCTGAAAAACAACGCTCCCATCAACAGACTCAGCATGATCAGGGCCCGCTGGGTCGGCAGGGAGAAGCCGGCCAGCGCCGCATAGCCCGCCGCTGCAGTGAGTGCTCCCAGCGCAGCGGCACGGGGGGCAGCGAGCTGTCGTGTCAGAAAAAAGCTGCGCCGCCACAAAGCCTGCAGCAGCCAGAAGATGGCAGCGGCCACCAGTCCCACGTGCAACCCTGAGATCGCAATCAGATGGTTGGTGCCGGTGCGCCGGAAGCGCTCCCACTGAGCTTCCCCAATGCCGGTGCGATCTCCCACCGCCAAGGCTCGCAGCAGGCCAGCTGCCGCACTATCTGGCGTCAGCTGCGCAATCTGTCTGGCAATCCGATAGCGCAGCCGCAACAGCCCGTAGCGCCAGTTAGCCTCACCGAGTTTGCGGTTGGCATCCCTGCCCCTCACATAGCCGGTGGCGGCGATGCGCCGACTCATCAGCCAGCGCTCGTAGTCGAAACCACCTGGATTGGCCAGCCCTCTGGGCCTTTTGAGCCTCAGCCTGAGTCGCCACAGCTCACCCGGCTCGACAGCAATCGCACTGCGATACCAATTGATTCGCAGCCGTGCGCCAATCAATTGCGGCCACTCGCTCTGCTCAATATCAAACTCGAAGCGTTGTGCACCACCCTGGCGCCGGGGAAAATCGGCGATCCGCCCCACCACACTGAGATCCTTCCCTTCCAGCTCCTGTGGTAACAGCGATGCTTGGTAGATCCAAGCGTGGCCAAAGACCGACAACACCCCCAGCAACAGCGCGGCAAACGGCCGCTGCTGGCGCAGCCCCAGCAGCGGTGGCAACAACAGAGCACTATAAAACCAGCTGCTGTGGGGCAGTGCTGGCAGGGTCTGAAAGACCGCCGCACCAGCCACAAACAGAATCAGATTGAGATTCATGGACACTCCCTGTCACAGTGAAATCATCCTGCATACTTGTTTGAATAACGGTAGCAGTTCACAGGCCTGCATGCTTCAATAAGCCACCGCAAAGAAGCAGCAGACCGTACCGCGGAAGCCATGCCAAAGCACCTAATAAAGCGCCTCACGCCGGATCATGAGATGATCCGCAATCACCGACATCTGCAGTGTTTTGGCAGACTGCTACACGATGCCAACCTGTGGCATCTCAATCGGCGTTCCGCTGCCGGTGCATTTGCGGTGGGGCTCTTCATGGCCTTTGTGCCGGTGCCGTTTCAGATGATCCTCGCTGCCGGCGCGGCGATCCTGTTCCGAGTCAATCTGCCGCTCTCGGTGGCACTGGTCTGGGTCACCAACCCGATCACCATCCCTCCCATCTTCTTTTTCGCCTATCTGGTCGGCACTTGGGTGATCGGCGCACCGCCCGAGATGGAATCCTTCGAGCTGAGCATGGAGTGGATCGAAAACGGCGGGTTGAACGGAGTCTGGGAGCCCTTCCTGCTGGGCTGTCTGATCTGCGGCACGGTCTCCGCCCTGGTGAGTTACTTTGGGATCCGCGGGCTGTGGCGACTGCACATCATCAACCACATGAAGCGCCGTCGTCAGCAGCGTAAAAGCGCCTGACAGGCCACTTCTAAAGCGGTTGTTTGCGGACTGAACTCTACATTAGCAAACTCTTAAGGCTCTTCAGTCAACTTGCCATCCACCAAATGCACGATGCGGTCCATGCGTGCAGCCAGATCCGGGTCGTGGGTTACTACCACGAAACTGGTGCGGCGCTCCCGATTGAGTTCCAGCATCAATTCATAGACCTGCCCGGCGGTGCGCCGGTCCAGATTGCCAGTAGGCTCATCCGCCAGCACACAGGTGGGGTTGCCCACCAGCGCCCGCGCCAACGCCGCCCGTTGGCGCTCCCCCCCCGACATCTCTGAGGGTTTGTGGTGGCTGCGATTCGCCAAGCCGACCCGTTCCAGCATCTCGGCAGCAGCAGTAGCAGCCGCCTGGGCTGTCTGACCGCCGATCAGCAGTGGCATCGCCACATTTTCCAGGGCGCTGAACTCGGGCAGTAGATGATGGAACTGGTAGACAAAACCCATGCTGCGGTTTCGCAGCCGTCCCCGCTCCGCCTCACCGAGCGCAAACAGATCGGCACCAGCGAAGCGGACACTGCCCGCGTTGGGTCGGTCGAGCCCACCCAGGCAGTGCAGCAGGGTACTCTTGCCGGAGCCAGAGCTGCCGATGACGGCGATCCGCTCACCTTTGGCCAGCTGCAGATCGACACCCCGCAACACCTCCACCCGCAGTTTGCCTTGGGCAAAGGTGCGTTGCAGACCACACGCCTCGAGTACCGCCGGATCACTCATAGCGCAGTGCCTCGGCCGGCTGGGTACGTGAGGCCTTGAGGGCCGGATAGAGGGTGGCTCCCAGCGTGATCAGGAAGGCGAAGCCGCCGATGGAAAGGATATCGGAGAGGTGTGGGTCGGAGGGCAGCTCGCTAATGTAGTAGATGTTAGGGTCGAGAAAGTGGATGTTGAAGAGCTGCTCGATCCACTTCACGATACCATCCACATTGTAGGCCAACGCCACACCGCCGAGCATGCCAAGCAGATTGCCAACCACGCCGATGGTGGCCCCCTGGATGACGAAGATCCCCATGATCGAGCGGGGCGAGGCGCCCAGGGTGCGCAGGATGGCGATGTCAGACTGCTTGTCGGTCACCACCATCACCATCGTGGAGACGATATTGAAGGCAGCCACCGCAACGATCAGCGAGAGAATGATCCACATCATGCGCTTTTCAATCTGCAGCGCAGAGAAGAAGTTGCGATGCTGCATGGTCCAGTCGCTGATCCGATAGTAGCCACCCATCTTCAACGCCAGCTGGCGTGACACCTCGGGGGCCTTATAGAGATCATCAAGCTTCAGCCGCACCCCCGTCACATCGCCGCCCAGGCGCATCAGTTTAGCGGCATCCTGGATATGCAGCAGCGCCACGCCACGGTCGTAGTCGCCCATGCCGACCTCAAAGATGCCGGTCACTTTGAAGCGCTTCAGACGCGGCATGATCCCGGCCGGGGTGACATTGATCTGCGGCGTCACCAGGGTCACCTTGTCACCCATGCCGACCCCGAGCAGATAGGCCAGTTCCTGACCGAGGATCACCCCGTAGCCGCCCGGCTGCAGGTCGGTGACGCTACCAACCTTCATCGCCTCAACCACCACCGAGACCTTACCCTCTTCCGCCGGATCAATACCGCGCAGGATCGCACCGCTGACCTTCTGCCCATTAATGAACATGCCCTGCCCCTCAACATAGGGAGCACGACCTATCACATGGGGATTTTTGCCGGCCTGAGCCATCACATCGCGCCAGTCGGAAAGGCCGCCCTTGACCGCCGAGATAGTGGCGTGGGAGGCCATGCCGAGGATGCGCTCGCGCACCTCTTTGTGGAAACCATTCATCACAGACAGCACCACAATCAACGCCACCACCCCCAGCATAATGCCGAGCGTGGAGATCAGTGAGATGAATGAGATGAAGTGGTTACGCCGCTTGGCACGGGTGTATCTCAGACCGACAAAGAGTTCAAACGGCTTGTACATGGCGAGCGCATTAAACCATATCCGACTGCAAAAGATCCCGAATTTTCTATAGTTAGGCAGGGGTGCTATATTTCCCTTTAGAAGCCGTCCCCTGGAGCTGTCATTGATGAAATTCTGGATTCCGCTGCTATTCGCCACCACCCTGATTCCGGCAACCCAAGTCGTTCAGGCAGAAGTATTGCTACTTGACGCGATCGCGGAAGAGCCTGTCAACAGCCCCGAAGGTCTACAACGTCCAACACGCGGCTTGACCATGAATCAAGTCCGCATGCAGTTTGGTGAACCCGACTATGAACACCCCTGGGTCGGCTCACCCCCCATCACTCGCTGGGACTACCCCGACTACTCCGTCTTCTTTGAGTTCGAAATGGTTCTGATCTCAGTCGTTCACCGCTGATCAGCCCCCCCTTTTACCCTATGCGCCGATTGCCCGCGGAGTGGGAACCACAGTCCGCTACGCTCCTAACTTGGCCCCACGCCGCCAGCGACTGGTCTGACATTCTGCAAGAGGCTGATGCAGCCTACACAGAGATCGTCGCCACCATCCTGCGTTTTCAGCCGGTGATACTGGTCTGTTTTGACCAATCGCACCGACAGCAGATTCAACGACGGCTGAACGCAAAGGGGGTCGATCTGACCCATGCCAGCCTGGTGATCAGCAAGACTAACGACACCTGGGTACGGGATTATGGGCCGATCACCATCCTGCACAACGATCAATCGTTGCTGCTCGATTTCCACTTCAACGCCTGGGGCGGCAAATTTGCAGCCGAGCTGGATGATGCCTGTAACCAAAACCTCGCAACACAAGGCCTGTTCGCTGGACTGCCCATGCAGTCGAGCAGCCTGACACTCGAAGGCGGCGCCATCGAGTGCGATGGCCAGGGCACTCTGATGATGGTGGAGCGAACCCTGCTCGACCCGGCGCGCAATCCGGGGCGTTCCAAACAGGCGATCGAGGAGCAGCTGCGCCACAGCCTGGGGGCCCGCCGATTTCTCTGGCTCGAACAGGGTGGACTGAGCGGCGACGACACCGATGGTCACATCGACACCCTGGCACGTTTCTGCACTCCAGACCGGATCTGCTACCAACAGTGCCTAGATCCGAACGACCCGGATTTCCCTGCACTGCAGGCGATGGAGGCGGAACTTCGTAATTTGCGCCAACCAGACGGCGCCCCCTACGAGTTGATCCCTCTGCCACACCCTGGGCCAATCCACGATCCACAAAGCGGCCGGCGCCTACCCGCCAGCTACGCCAACTTCCTGCTGCTCAACGACGCCGTCCTGCTACCCATCTATAAGGTTGCAGCAGACAGCCTGGCAATGCAGCAGCTAGCGTGCTGCTTTCCCGACCGGAAAGTGGTGGGGATCGACTGCCGCACGCTGATCCGGCAAAACGGCAGCCTGCACTGCGCCACCATGCAACTACCCGCTGCGGTTGCTCTCACTGCCCCAGAGTAAACATCATGCTTCAGAAATCATTAAGCATTGGCCTGGTTCAACAGAAAGATTACGGCAGTCGTGAACAGAATCTAGAGAACTGCATCCAGGGAGTCCGTGAAGCCTGTGGCAGGGGTGCCCGGCTGATCCTGCTCCAAGAGTTGCACAACAGCCGTTACTTCTGCCAACACGAAGACCCGGAGCTGTTCAACCTGGCGGAACCAGTGCCCGGCCCCACGACCGAGCAGCTTGCCGCACTGGCTGCAGAGCTGGAGGTGGTGATCGTCGCCTCACTGTTCGAGCGACGCACTGCCGGCCTCTATCACAATACCGCAGTGGTCCTGGAGAGTGATGGCACGCTGGCGGGGATCTACCGAAAAAAACATATCCCGGACGACCCCGGCTTCTACGAGAAGTTCTACTTCGCACCGGGCGATGGCCCCTTCAGCCCTATCCAGACCAGCCTTGGCAGGCTCGGAGTGCTAATCTGCTGGGATCAGTGGTTCCCGGAGGCAGCACGCCTGATGGCACTATCCGGTGCAGAGATCCTGCTCTATCCCACCGCGATCGGCTGGGATCCGGGCGATGACGCAGCCGAGCAGCAGCGCCAGTTCGATGCCTGGCAGACGGTGCAGCGTGGTCACGCCATCGCCAACGGACTGCCCCTGGTTGCCTGCAACCGCACCGGGTTTGAAACCGATCCCAGCGGCGTCACCTCTGGCATTCAGTTCTGGGGAGGCTCATTTATCTGTGGCCCTCAAGGTGAAATGCTAGCCCAGGCCAAGCAGGATGAAGCCCAGGTTGTGCTCGCGAAGATCGACCTGCAGCACAGCGAGAAAGTACGTCGCATCTGGCCCTTTTTACGGGACCGACGCATCGATAGCTACGCACCACTGCTGCAACTCTTCAATGATCCGCAGAATTCTTGACAAATTTAGTCAACTTTTTATACTCCACCCCTTCTTTTTCCAGCTTGGATGACCTGAACGATGACCGATATCGCCACCTCCCGTGCAGTTATGCACTCAATTATCCAGCGAATTGCCACTGGCCCTGAGCTCAGCAAGGATATCTCCCAAGAGGAGGCGAGGCTGGGTATGCAGGCGATCCTTAAGGGCCATGTGGACGATGTGCAGGCCGCCATTTTTCTCATCGCACTACGCATGAAGCGGGAGACCAATGAGGAGAATCTCGGCATCCTGGATGCAATCCTGCAGACAAGCCAATCGGTTACTGCCGAGGTTGATGAAGTGATCTCTATCGCTGATCCCTACGACGGTTTCAACCGCAATCTGCTGGTCGCACCCTTTCTACCAATGCTGCTTGCAGAGTGTGGTCTGCCCGCCATCAGCCACGGACTCGACAAGGTGGGACCGAAATATGGCGTCACCCATCGGCATGTGCTTCAGGCGGCAGAAATGAGTGTGGATCTCACTGTTGAACAGGCAGCTGAACGCCTCGCTGACCCGGCGGTCGGCTGGGCCTACCTTGATCAGAGCAGCTTCTGCCCCGAACTCCACGACCTGATTCCGCTGCGTCAGCGCATCATCAAACGCCAAGTGTTGACCACCGTCGAAGTGATAGCCAAACCGATCTCCGGGCAGAAAAAGACCCACCTTGTCACCGGCTATGTACACAAGCCCTACCCCCCCAAATACGCCACTCTGGCTCGTCATGCCGGCTTTCAGGGCGCCCTGCTGGTGCGCGGCACCGAAGGCGGTGTGATCCCCTCCTTGCGGCAGCAGGGCATGGTTTTTCGTTACGATGATTTTGGTGAAGAGGTCTCCCAGGAGATCAATCCGCGTGCACTCGGGATACATCAGGAGGTTCGTGCCGTCCCCCTGCCCGAGAATCTCCCCAAACAGCCGCGCCGTGGTGATGAGGTGGCGATTATGGTGGATGTCGAGGCCACCGCAGCGGCAGCCGCCAAAGCCGGCATTGCGGCACTCAAGGGTGAGCCTGGGCCGACCTATGACTCACTGCTCTATGCCGGCAGTCTGATTCTCTGGCATACCGGCCGGGAGACCAGCCTTGAAGCGGCAGCCAATCGACTGCGCACGGTGCTCGACTCCGGCAATACTTTGAACCGTTTGAGATGATCGCGATGTCCAACAAGATCCTTGTTGCCGATCGAGGTGAGATTGCCCCAGGCAAGATGAAACGGGTGGAGATTGATGGCGGGCGCTACTTGATAGCGAATCTGGCCGGAACCCACTATGCAGTGGATGATCTCTGCAGCCACGAAGAGGTCCCACTCTATCTGGGGTGTATCCAGGGCGACATGATTAAATGCTCGCTGCATGGCAGCCGCTTCAGCCTGAAAACAGGAGAACCGATGGAGGAGCCTGCAACTGACCCGATTGCGACCTATCCGGTCAAGGAGGAGGCAGGCAAGATTTACATCATCCTGGATTAAACTCGCACAACGAGTTCATTTTCCGGAATCTGGTCACAAAATGCTTAGGAACAAGGGGTGGAATTTAGGAACGATTTATCGTATATTCCGGTTGCGCAGGATATGCGTATAAAAAGCATCGGTCGAAAAGAACCGAATAAAACGCCAAAAAGGCTTTCCGGAGGGTTATATGAAATATCTGCTCGCATTTGCCGTTGCTTTTTCAGCAACACTTGTCTGGCAGACATCGAGCCAAGCGGACCGCAGTTTCGAGATTAAGGACATCGCTCACAACGGAACAGTGAAAAATTCGGGGAAAACCACTGCTCCCACTGGCATCCGTCTCTAAGCAACTCCTGCCTCGCTGGCGGCTTCCGATTCAGCCGCCGGTGAGGGACATTACCCGCATAACCTCCCCCGGATTTTCATTGAACTCATGCCGCTCCGGCTTGCGTGAGATCGCCTCGAAGATCGCCTCCTTCAGACCCTCATCGCTAACCCCCTGCCGCAACAGCGGACGCAGTTCAGCGTTGTCATGTTTGCCCAGGCAGAGATAGAGCGTACCCTCTATAGAAAGACGCACCCGATTGCAGGTCTCACAGAAATGCTGGGACATCGGCGTGATGAAACCGATACGCAGATCGGTATCGGCAACCCTAACGTAGGAAGCGGGCCCGGCACCGCGCATGGCGGCCGGCTCCAGCATGAAACGCCGCTCCAGCTCTTTACGGACCTCGCGCAGATCGACGTATCGATCAGTGGCGTTTTTACCGGTCTCACCCACCGGCATGGTCTCGATAAAGCGCAGAGTGAAGTCGTGTTTCAAACAGAAGTCGACCATGTCACCTATCTCATGGTCGTTCACTCCCTTCATCACCACCATGTTAATCTTGATTGGATTCATGCCGGCCCGCTTGGCAGCCTTCAAGCCAGCCAGAACCTTATCCAGATCCCCTTGGGTGATGTGTCGAAAAAGCTCCCGATCGAGAGAGTCGAGACTCACGTTGATCCGGCTGACCCCGCTCTGCTTGAGCGAGTCGGCATACTTTTCCAACTGGGAAGCGTTGGTGCTGAGGGAGAGATCTTCGATCTGTGGCAACGCACCCAAACGCTGTACCAGCTCTGGCAGGTCTTTTCGCACCAGAGGCTCACCGCCGGTCAATCGCACCTTGCTGACGCCCATCTCGGAAAAGACCCGAATCAGGCGCTCAATCTCATCCAGCGTCAGCCAAGTACTGGGTGGGGTGAAATCCTTGAAGCCCTTGGGCAGACAGTAAAAACAACGAAAGTCGCACCGGTCGGTAACCGAAAGACGGAGGTACTCGATGTTTCGTCCAAACGGGTCTCTTAGCATGGGCATCGGTGCGTCTCTTGTTGGAATGATTATTTATGCATTTTCTACCTGAAGCGACCTGCGAGCAACTTGTTCAGGGTCAAATGTTGTCTCTATAAGTCAATAATTTTCAAAGCAATCATCCCTTCTGAACAATTCCTGCAGAATGCCACTGGTCATTGAACAGATGTGAACAGTTCGTTCAATCCACATCACCACCGAGCGGTCAGCAGGTTCTGTAAACGCCTTTGATTACTGGAGATTGCCCTACATCACTTCTGTATTGGCAATAAAAAGGCAAAAAAGGTGCCAAAAAAAAGGCCGCCAAGTGGCGGCCTCTCTTCTTATGCTCTCTGTCTATTCTTCCCCATCCGGCAGATCTTCGGCTGGGTCGTAACCTTCGGGCAGAGAATGGGCAATACCCTTGTGGCAGTCAATACAAGTGTACCCTGCCTCAATCGCTTCGTCGTGCCGACTAGCACTACGCTCCTCCTGGCGATCAAAATCCATGGAGTCGAAATTGTGGCAGTTGCGACACTCACGGGAGTCGGTCTCCTTCATGGTGCGCCAGACATTCTTGGCCAATTCTAGACGTTTCTCTTCAAACTTCTCCACTGTATCAATGGTACCCAGCATCTTGTGATAGAGCTCATTACTGGCCTTGATCTTGCGGATAACTTTATGGATCCACTCCTTAGGCACATGACAGTCCGGGCAGGTAGCGCGCACACCGGTACGATTGCTGAAGTGAATAGTCTCTTGCAATTCCTGGTAAACAGCCTGTTCCATGCTCATGGCAAGAGATGCAGAATTCTTCAGTATTTGTCGCCTCCATAGCAGTATTAATCGTTCCGAAAGTATTGGCAGTCTATTTTTGAACTTGCCAAAATATACTTTGTATCTGACATGCGGAAGAAACTCTTAATCAGCGA